>JALWSJ010000217.1 GCA_026993705.1 Flavobacteriales bacterium | reverse complement strand
AAATTTTTGTAGTAACCCGTTACAACAAAAATTTTACGCCTAAGTCTTGAAAAAAATAAATTCTTCAAATTCTCCATAAAGTTTATTGCATTGAGCATAGCACCCACTATGGAAATATTTTTTAAAGAAGTATAAAGGAAATAAAAACATTTTATGGTGCTCATTTTACGCGGGTTAGGGATACTCCAACTAACGTTAAAATACAATATTGATAATCAAGCGATTATAAAATTGTCTAATTTTTTACGTTAGCTCAAAAACTCAACTGTTTTTTACAGTCGCTTAATAATCCCTAAAGCGAAATGAAATAAGTACAAGAAAGTGGAGTTTGTAGTTCTCAGACGATGAATATTTCTTTGCATATCTCCAAAAAAAAGAAGAATAGACAAATTAAAAAAATTCGTAATAATTAACGCAATAAACTTAAACAAAAAACTCAAGTAATAACCTTAAAACAATTATTTACTACTTATTAGACAAAGGTAGAATAATAATAAAATTACTACCATTTCCTTTCTTGCTCGTTACTTTTATATCTCCTCCGTGTTGATTGACAACACTTTTAACATAATATAAACCAATTCCAAATCCTTTGGTCTCGTGTTTATCTCCGCTCTTTACACGATAAAAACGGTCAAAAATATACTGTATCTCTTTTCTCTCTATTCCTATTCCGTTGTCTTCAATCGATATAAAAATCTTTCCGGCATTACTCAACGTTGAAATGGTAATAAAAGGACTTCCAAGTGTGTACTTTATCGCATTATCTATCAGGTTGTAAATAATATTCGTGATATGCACCTTATCACCAATTATCAAATCGTTTTCAGCTTCTAAATCTAAAGAAATAAGCCCATCTTTCTCTAAAACATCATGGCGATACACCTCCGAAGCTCTTCTGATTATTTCATGCAGGTAAATCGGTTCTTTATTTAACGGTATATTATCTTGCTCCAGTTTTGCCATTTGTAATACTCGTTCAACCTGACTTTCAAGACGAGAATTCTCCGATTTAATGATACCGGCATAGCGATTAATACGCTCTGCATCACACGTTATGTTTTTTTTCAACAAAACATCACTGGAAAGTTTGATAGTGGCTATTGGTGTTTTTAGCTCATGCGTCATATTATTGACAAAATCTGTCTTTAATTGGGATAACTTATCTTGTTTTATAATCGTCATAATCGCATAACTAAAAATAAGTATCGCAAAAAATATGATTAATGAAGAGAATACCAAACTACGAGGAAAAACTTCTCCTTTAAAAAGCTCTTTCTTCTTTTTAAACGGAAAATACACCCCAAAATAATGCCCGTCATGGTTCCATTTTGTCAAATGAGGTGGTGCCGTTTCATTTTTATGTTGCTCTATACTTAACCCAACATATTGATCAAAAATAATAGAGTCCGCAAAACAGTCATAAATTCCATATTCAAAAACTTCATTGATTTTATAGTTTTTAAACTGTTCTACGAGTAAGTTTTTCAATAAATCAGGATTAATAGTGTCATAAAAACTGGCTACATAATAATTTTCGGTAATTTTCTTAATCGGCTCCAATTCCAAGCCCGACAACTCCTTATTCAGCGAAAGCAAACGATCTCTAACATTGATGATTGCCAACGTAACTTGCGTATCAAATAACTTCTCCGATTGACTATTATTCTTTTTTTGAATCTCAATAAGGTTATCTTGAAAATCTATATCTTTTTTTACCCAAAAGTACTGGTTTATCACCACCAATACCATCATAATGGAGGCTAATAAAACTATTATTTTTATGTTACGTACTTTCATCGTATATCTAAATGATAACCAACAAATTAACGAACTATTTTTAGATTAAACAATAATAATTTCATATAAACTAAAAAAGGCACTAATTCTAGTGCTTTTAAACGATATCGGTTTTTCTATGGTTGCTTAACTTCCGGAGTTGCTCCTTTCCTTTTTTCTTGCTTCTTTCTCTCCAAACACTTTTCCAATTCCTCGCCTTCTAAAATTCTGTCATTAAGATAATATACTTTCATTTTTAATTCTCCATCGGGTTCAAATGTTTTCCAAAACCCGTTTTTAAGCGTATGCTTGTACCAACCAACAGTTTCCACAGCTCCTGACGGATAATACCATTTTACTTGTCCGTCTAAATATCCGTTTTTATAGAAACCGTGAGCTTTTACTTTCCCGTCTTTAAAAAACTGTGTCCATTCGCCATGATACAATCCGTCCTTCCAATGTACGACTTCAAATTTTAAAACTTTTTCTTCTTTGGGATTAGCGGGATAATAGGTTACTACCTCTCCATCCAACTTATCATTTTTATAGGTTTCTTTCTTTAATACTTGCTTATTTTCGTTAAAAAACCACCAAACACTATCTTTTTTTCTATCGATATAACGTCCAACCGCCATTAAATTTCCGTTCTTATGATACATTTTACACTCGGCTTTTTGTCCGTTATCTGAAAAATTCATAACACTTGAAGGCTCTCCCGTTGGATAATAATACGTGAATTTTCCAATCGGTTGGTTGTCTTTAAACTGCCCCTTATAACGAATGTGTCCTTGGTCATCTTTTACTACCCAAACGCCTTGTTTCCCTTTACTGTCGGTTCTGTTTTGTGCTGTTATCACACCAACCATCAAAACTAATATTACAACAATTATCTTCTTCATTTTATTATTTTTATTTCTAACAAACAAATATGGTGCAAAATCAACAAACTATGCAATATTTGGCTTTTTCATTATGTTCAAAATTGCATTCTACGGAATAAATTTCACGAATCACCTCTTTTAGCATTTCTTCGTACTCCAAAAATACATCCTCTGTTAATTCAATCACCTGCGGTCGGCTTCCTCCGTCAAGGGGATAAGCTTTTACTTTGAGGGAAAGAACTCCCGCATTAAGATTTCTTAATGATATGATTCCCGATTCTATTTCCGTAGATTTATAATTTCTATAATACAAATACGCATAAAACATCAATTGGTTAGCTTTGGGGGCATTTAATAATTTATCGATAACAGCTCCTACGTCTTTTGACTCTACAAAACCTGTTTTATAATCCAATATACGAACGGTGTTTCCTACCTTATCTATCCTATCTGCACTTCCTTTTAATTTTACGGTTTTTGTTCCTAAAATTGTTTCCACTTCCAATTCGCACTCCATCTTTTTTTCTAAATCCAATATATGAATTGCTCCTCTTTTGGCTATAAAATCACGCTCTTGCAAAAGAAATTTGCGTATGCTTTTTAGCACCATGGAATAGGATAGCAAATTCTTTCCTGTCGTATAGTTTTTTTGTGGAAAATATTTATCGAACTCCTTTTGTGTTTCTTTTTCAAACTCCTTTAGCATCTTGTCGATACTTTCTGTCGTTATCATAGGAAAATGTGTACGATATAGATTCTCCAAAACTTTATGCGTTATCGTTCCTTGTGTACTGCTTTCGATGCTTTCTTCCACTTCTTCTTGCTCGGCTATTCTCAAAATGTATTTATAATAAAAATCCAACGGACATTCCATATAATTGTTGAGTGCAGAAGGCGACATTCCGCTTTGAAAAAAATCATCGATTTTCACTAACGTAAAACTGTCTTTTGTTATTGATTTAACTTTAGATTTACGCTCTGAATCATAGTTGATTTGATGACGGTGTAATTTTATATTATACCTAAGAGCCAATTCGTTCTCTATTTGCACAATGTATCGACTGACTTCGTTACTTTCCAGTGCATTGGCTATTCCATTGTTGTAGATTAAATGAATATTTTTAGCTTTTTGCAATATACGATAGAAATAATAGGCGAAAATAGATTCTCTGTCCGACTTGGTCGGTAATTGTAAAAAACAACGTAAATCAAAAGGTATTAATGAATTATTTGGCGACACTCCGGGCAAAAAACTTTCATTGCAAGACAATAAAATCACATGTTCAAAATCCAATGCCCGTGTTTCCAAAAAACCCATAATTTGCAAGCCTTGTAAAGGTTCTCCGTAAAAATCAAGTTTTTCTGCACCCAATACCTGATAGATTAATTTCCGTAACCCTGCAATGGATTCTACATAAGGATATTTCTGTGAAATTTCTTCTAAATGCTCTAAAATCCACTCTATTTTGTACAAACTTTCTATCTCTATATTTAAGGTTTCTTGTTTGATTAACTCTTGACGGACAAGGTTTATAAATTGCTTTAATTGCCTTAAATAACTTTTCGTGTCCACTTTTTCGTCATAAAACAGAAACGAGAGGGTTTCGCTATACTCCGGCAAATAGTCTTTGATGTTCTTTGGGGTTATAAACGAATAGTTGTACTTTACAATGTTTTGCATAAAGCGGTCAACGTTTTCTTTTGATTGGGCTACAAAGTGCTTGATGATTGAATTATCAAACAAACGATTCAAATCTTTATAGTAGATGCTTTTGGACTTTGAAAAACGTTGACTGTTCAAGGTAATATCCAAACAAGTATCTAAAAGTTCCTTGGCAGTGGTATATCGCAGGGAATATCCCATAGTGATATTCATCGCATCGAGGTTATTGGGAATAGCATTAATGAGCGGACTCAAAAGGCTTTCGTCGCTCAATATTAAAGCACTCTTTTCGGTGGTAAATTCAGGATTGTCCTCTATTATTTTGGCTGATATATTGACTTGGTCTATGGTTGTTTTGGCAGGGTATAAATGTATGTTTTTTTGCGACTTCAATAAATCATCGCTAATGTTTTTGATGCTTTCGGTCGCCCAATTGTATCGGCGGATAAAATTTCCGGCTTCAAACATTTTTTCTTGCACGTAATACTTGTCTGCATCCCAAAACAGTTTGGATTTTGAGGTTTGATACAAGTACTTAAATATGGTTTCTTCACTTTTAGAAAGAGCATTAAATCCGAAAATATAGATTTTCTTATAGGGTAATCCTTCTAAATATTGTCCGGGATTGGTGGCTATATCTCTATATATTTTTGCTGAGGTTGCTAACTTTTGTCCGGTAAGTTGTTGGGTAAACCCTTCGTAAAGTTCGCCCAACTTTTCCCAAAACTCCAAAAACTTTTGCTGTCCCTCACTCAGCTCCGTACTATTAAAACTCCATTGCTCTATTTCTTTAATATCACGAAGGTTACTGAATACGGTTTCGTGCGAAAGCATATAGCGATCTATCTCGTTAAAGTCATTGATAATTTGCGATGACCATTGACGAAAGGAATCAAAAGACTCTTCTGTACCGAATAGTTTTGTATAGGCTTTGTACAGTTCGAAATGTATGGTTATGTTGTCTATTTTACCGAAATCGTGTAAATCCACCAAAAATTCGTCGATAGTTAAAATTTGTGGCGACCAAAAAGCCTCCTTTATTTTCTTCGACAACTCTCGTTTGAGGTGTAACCCCACCCTTCGGGACGGAACAAGCATCAGCAAGTCTTTCAACTCGTTTGTTGCGTAATTTTCTAATATATCGTCGCTAATTTTACTTAGGAATGTAGTCATATTGTTGGTTTCTATAATTCACTATAAAGCTGAAGCATTGCTGTGATAAATGATTTTTTCGTCGTTTAAAAATTTACTTTCTTTCCGCCAATTTCACTCGCGTTAGGGATTATTATTAAGCGACTGTGTAAAAAAACAGTTGAGTTTTGTTGCTAACGTAAAAAAATAACAATTTTATAACTATTTGATATTCAGTGCGATATTTTTACGTTAGTTGGAATCCCTAACACGGGACATCTGAGCACAATAAAAC
>JALWSJ010000216.1 GCA_026993705.1 Flavobacteriales bacterium | reverse complement strand
TCATTATTCAGTTTTTCTGTTTTATATGGCTGAGTAATTGTCGTAAACCACGATAATTTATTGTGTAATTTATCATTCTCCAACAAAATAGAACGAAGATTTGAATTTTCAAAACCTCCTCTATTGATAAATAAATTAATTAAAGTTTCTTGATTATCAATTCTATTACCCACCATATATAGAACAGGGTTAGCTCCACATTCAATTAATTTATCTTTATTGAAACTTATCCCAAAATAATTATATCGCTGACAATGTTCTAGAGATTGATTTATAGGTGTGTCTGTAAAACAAATCATTTCATTCGTCATCATCACCCCACTATTAAACTGGAAACTATTTTCACTCCTTCCAAAAATCAACTCTTTAGTTCTAAGAATTTTAGATAATATTAAAAATGCTTCTTCATTATCTTTGTTTCGACCAGTCCAATGCGTCAAATATTCATTAATATGATTTGGAGGATTTACAAATTCAATTTTTTCAACATCCATTATTTTAAGTTTAATTAAACCACTTCTTAATCTTAGTTGACTATAGGTTATTTGAAAATAACAATCAGTAGAACATTAATTTATGGTAGATTCAACAACTACTCTTTTTTAATTTCAAGCAAGATTATTCATTAATACTTACCAATATAAGGCACGTCTCTCCCTAAAGTTGATTTTTTTAAATACTCTTCATTAGGATAATAAATAAATAAACACGCTCCGTCTTTTATTTTACTCACAATATCAAAATAATCCTCGTGGGGCAACGCAGGACAACCATAACTCCTACCTAACCTTCCATTTCCTTCTATAAATTCATAACTCACATAATTAGCCGCATGAATTACAATTCCTCTTTCTCTTGCCTTACTATTACTAAATTCCAAACCATCTAACTTTAAAGAAAAATCGTGTTTCCCATTGTAGGTTTCCCCAGTAAGATAAAAACCAATACTACTCTTATGACTTCCATCTTTATTTGAAAATTCAGTAGCAAATTCCTCTCCAGTATTAACCCCATGTGCCACCAACGTTTTGTAAACCAAACGCTGATTAAACATATCAATCAGAAAAAAACGTTCGTCATTAGAAGAAGAAGATAAATCAACTATTGTCAAATAACGTTCATTCTTTAATTTCCCTTTATTTTTCAACTCAAAATACCCTCTTATTGCTCTATCAAATGCTTCATATGGCAAAGCACCATCAGCTAATTGCTCATAAAAACAATCTAAATAAGCCCTATATTCTATTTCTTTTTTACGCTCTTCGTCTATCGTGTTCTTTGGTGCTCTAGGAAGAACTTCTTTTCCTGCCCGCATAGAAAAACAACCAAAAAAAACGGTAAAACTGAGCAATACAATCCACTTCATAAGCCCACGAAGATAATACAAAAGACTTCAATTTCAAAACTTTATCAAAAACTGCAAAAACTTTTAAACAATTTTAATAAAACATATTTAACCTTAGAGCCACAAGACTTAGAGAAATTTTATTCCGTTTTCAAGTAATATTGCAACGGTCTTAATTCTTTCTTACCTTTGAACACACATACACAAATGACAACACCATGATTTTTGAATTTAACGGCTTTAAGCCCGTAATACATCCTACTGCTTTTATTCACCCGCAAGCCAATGTAACAGGCAATGTTTTTATAGGGAAAAATGTCTATATAGGTCCCGGTGCCGTACTTCGAGGTGACTGGGGCAAAATAGAAATAGAAGACGGATGCAACGTACAAGAAAATTGTACAATCCATATGTTTCCGGGTACAACCACAACCTTAAAAGAAGGAGCTCACATTGGGCACGGTGCAATTATACACGGTGGTACAATTGGAAAAAACACATTAATCGGGATGAACGCAGTAATTATGGACGATGTCGTTGTCGGAGATGAATCAATTATTGGAGCACTCTGCTTTGTTCCTGCAAAAATGATTATTCCGAAAAGAAAAATAGTTGTTGGAAATCCTGCTAAAATAGTCAAAGATGTCAGCGACGAAATGATAGCATGGAAAACTCAAGGCACAGCTCTTTATCAACAACTGCCACAAGATTGTAGGGATTCTTTAAAAGAATGTACTCCTTTGACCGAAGCTGAAGCTAATCGACCAATGCAAGATGACTCTTATAAAATATGGAAAGATTCAAAATAATTTTCATATTACTCATTCCATTCTTTCTTTTATCTAATGGTTTTACAAAGCCGTTTGAGAATAAAAGTGCATCGGAACAACATTGGAAAGTTAAGGATGTTATTGTCCATCAAAACACTTCAGTTCCCATAGACGAAAGAGAAGCTATTTTGATTCTTCCGGGCGTCGGTGATTCCCAAAAAGGAAGAAAACGACAAAAAGAAGCTTTTAGTAACATCGGTTATGATCTTTATATTCCTGATTATTTGAGTAGAATGACTGTTCAAGACTGTGTCAATAACCTTTCTGCTTTTATAGAAAAACACAATTTAAAATCTTATAAAAAAGTACATGTTATAGCTTATATTATGGGGGCTTGGGTTATTAATTCATATTTGAATATAAATACCTTACCTAATTTAGCTTCTATTGTTTATGACCGAAGTCCTCTTCAGGAAAGAGCCCCTCAACTTGTTGTTGATAAAATTCCCATGATTGGAAATATTATGTTTGGAACGCTCATAGAAGACTTAGTAACAATCCCTTATCAGCCTATCTCTAACGATAATGTTAAAATTGGACTTGTGGTTGAAAGTACAGCAACTAATTTGGTTAAGTTTTTTAAAAAGAAAACATTAAGCTACGGTGATTTGGATTGGAAGCATTTTAACCAACCTCACAATGATATAATGTTTACTTATCTTAACCACAAGCAAATGTACTATCGTATCGGCGAGATAAGCAAAGATATTCTTTATTTTTTTGAGTACGGCGTTTTCCCGAAAGACGTTCCTCGTGTGTACTTTGGAGGAAATCCTTTTAAACGGCACAAAGCAAAAAAGCTCGTGGTAGAAAGTTTATGATTAATCTTGATTACATGAAGCTCAGTAGAGCCAATTCATAAGATTTTAACCCAAATCCTGCTATAACACCTTTACAATGCTTTGCCATTAAAGATATTTGCCTGTACGACTCTCTTGCGTAAACATTAGAGATATGAACTTCCACCACATCTGTTTCTATAGCTAAAACAGCATCGGCTATTGCTACAGAAGTGTGTGTATAACCGCCTGCATTCAAGACGATACCAAAAGCTAAAAATCCAACCTTGTGTAATTTATTGATCAATTCTCCTTCTACATTACTTTGATAATATTCTATTTCAAATTCTCCTTTAAAAGCTTGTTGTAACTCTTTTAAATATTCTTCAAAACTTTCCTCACCATAAACTTCCGGCTCACGTTTTCCTAGTAAATTCAAATTAGGACCATTTATTATGTATATTTTTTTCATATTACTTTTAGTTTTAAGCACTCTATTTAGAATTGCCTATAATCGAAAACCAATGACTGAAATATCATCTAATTGTTCTCGTTCGTTTTTCCAATTGTTAATTTCTATTCCTAATTCTTCACGTTGTTTATCTAGTGGTAAGCTACTTATTTTTAGTATAAATTTTCTAAATCGAGGGTAAAAATATTTTTTCCCTTTCTCTCCTCCTTTTTGATCGGGAAAACCATCTGTTGAAATATAGAATAAATCATCTTTTTGCAACAATACATCATATTGCTGAAAAAGTGTTGTTTGATTACTTCCCAATTGGAACTTTTGTCCTTTCAATTCTTCCAAACTTCCGTTTCTAACATGATACAAAGGTATATGTACACCTGCGTAAGTCAATTTATTATCAAAAACTCTACAAACCGCTATATCCAAACCGTGCTTTGTCGCTTCCTTTCCCTCTTTATTTAAACGTTTTTGCAAACGTATATGCAATTGTTCTAAAATATGTTGAGGTTCTGTAATTCCTTCCGCAACAATTTGATTTAATATGTTTAACCCAATTAGCGTCATAAAGGCACCGGGAACTCCGTGTCCGGTACAATCAGCTAAAGCTATTAGTTTTTGGTTGTTTTGTTCAGCAACCCAATAAAAATCTCCACTAACAATATCTTTCGGTTGAAAGAATACAAAACTATCGGGAAATAATCTTTTTACTTCTGACAAGGAAGGAAAAGCGGCTTTTTGAATACTTCGTGCATAATTTATACTATCTTCAGTTTGTTGTTTTTCTTTCTCAATATAATGCTTTTGTTCTTCTATTGTTTCTTTTTGTAATTGAGTTAACTTCCAACGCTTATAAACAATAAACAAGAATCCTCCTATCAGTAAGAGCAACATGGTTATTCCTAACGTAATGTACTCTTGTTGTTTTTTCTTTCCCTCTAATATTAAACGTTCTTTTTCGTGTTTTAACTCTGCTATCTCTTGCTCTTTTATAAAGTCTAATTCTGCCTGTTTTCTGCCTAATTCTTTTTCGTTGGTCAACGTAGATATAGAGTCTTTTAATTTCGTGTATTTTTCATACCATTCCAATGATTTTTTATAATTTTTATCCAATTTATAGACAAAGTATAATCCTTCCGACGCTTCTTTTGATGCACTTAAATTATTGGCTTTTGATAACTCATAACTCTTAAGGTAATATTCAACTGCATCCCTGTATCTACCCTGGTTACCTAAAACAGTCCCCATTGCATTGTATGAATGGGGTAGGTACTGAATATCTTCCAACCGTTCCAAAATCTCAATTGATTGTCGCTCCAATTCATAAGCCTTTTGTAATAATTGTTTTGAGTTCATTAAAGGTACTTCTTCATCCTCCAGCTCTGATAATCTTTTATTATCTTCTGATAGCGAAACATAACATAATCCCATAGAATGATTACATAGTGCAACACCTATTGCGTCATTTGCTTTTTCTGCATACTCTTTACTCTTTTGTAAAAGTTCAATTGCCTTGCCGTATTCTTTTTTCTTATCATAAATCGTTGCCAAGTTAAAATAACTCAAACCTAAACTAAATGGATTGTTTATTTTTTTCTTAATCTTAATAGCTTGTTCTTGATATTCAATTGCTTTATCCAAATCTCCCGTACTCATATATACATTGGATAAATTCGTATATATGACAGCTAGTTTATTTTCATCCTTATCTTCTTTTGCTATCTTTATTGCTTTAATATAGTACTCCAAAGCCTGATTATAATCTTCTCTATTCTCGTACTGATTGCCTATCCCACTGTAAACTGAGGAAAGAACGGAATTAACTTTGTCTTTTGGTAAGTCATTTCCGTTTAAAGCCATCTTTTCAACCTCCAAAAGCTTTGTCAAAGCTTCTTCACTTCTTAACTCCACTACATCAATAGTGGATTCAGCATATAAACTTAAAATTTCGCCAACGCTATAATTGTATTTTTTAGATAACGAATCCAATATTTTTACTTCACCCAAAGCCTTATCGTATAAGCCTATACTAATCAACTCATGAATAATTTCGTAGCGAATGAAGAGACTATCATCTTTTCGTTCGTTATTATCAGTATTCAAGACTCTTCTTAAAGAATCTATTCTTTCATTTTGAGAGAGTGCCAAACCGTTTATAAATAGCCCGAAAAGGAAAAAAATAATGTATTTAGATAGCATGTTCTAAGTTTTAATAAAAGTGCAAATTAGGTTATATTTTTTCGGGGTAAAATACCTAACAATAGGTATTTGTCATATTTACCCTGTTTTAAAGTAATATTGTTATTTTTCCAATTCTCATTCCAATACTCAAACAGATGTAATAT
>JALWSJ010000215.1:1695-5793 GCA_026993705.1 Flavobacteriales bacterium | reverse complement strand
CACCTAAGGCTATCAATGTTTTTTTCATAGTATTAAATAATTCTTAATCAAATGTTTATGCAATTTAGCAAAAAAATCAATTCACAAAGTATGTTTTCATTTTTTTATGGAAATTTCTTCAAAAATTATTTCCATAGCCGGGGCTATGCAAAGAATTTTTTCATCATCTAAAGAAACTAAAACTCACTTTCTATTCGTCAATTTTACTCGCGTTAGGGATAGAAGTGGCATCCTTTTGTGTTGTTGCATATATGCAACACAAAAGATATAACGGATAGCCCGACCATTACAACGTTAAAAAGTGGTGTAGTGCAACGAAACTGCTTTTTTATGCCGTAATGGGAACGCCCTAATCTTCTAATAGACCTTCTAGTTCTTTTACGGATAGGAATTTACCTCTTTTTAGGTTGGTTAAGACGATGGATACATTTTGCAAATCGGGACTCATGATAAAATAGGTTCTGAAACCGTACCACCACCCTGTGTGAAAGACGATGTTTTTGCCGTTTTCTTTTTCTAAGAGTCGGAAACCATAGCCGTAGTTTTTGCCGTCTTTTCTTTTTTTGTGTTTGGGGGTTATCATTTGACGGAAAGTTTGAGGACTAACTAATTTATTTTCTACTAAACCTATGTAGAATTTATACATATCATCTACATTGGAATACACTCCTTTGTCTCCTACTACTCCATTTAGATAAATATCTATCTCGGGAACATAATAGCCGTTGTAACCGACTGCGGGATTTATTAAGTCTTGTTTGTTTTCTCTGTTATAAACCACGGTATTTGTCATATTCAAAGGGGTGAATATGTTTTGTTTCAAAAATGCTTCGAAAGGGATTCCGCTGACTTTTTCTACAATTGATGCTAAGAGCATATAGTTGGTGTTGCAGTAGTAAAACTTTTTATTGGGCGGATAGTTTTGCATCGGAACGTATTTCTCCATTATGTTGATTACGTCTTCATTGTGTATTGCTTTGTCTTTATTAGACCAGATACTATCGGGTTGGTCGCAGAAATAGGCGTATTGACTTAACCCTGAACGGTGGGACAACAGTTGTTCTATCGTGATACCTTGATAAGGAAATTCGGGAATGTATTTTTGTACGGAATCTTGAAGTTTTATTTTATCTTGTTCTACTAACATCATAACCGCTGCTGCCGTGAATGGTTTTGATGCGGATGCCAGTTGAAATGTATGTTTTACAGTAAGGGTGTCTTTGATTTTATGCCGTTTGAAGGTTGCTCCTCCGTATGCTTTTTTTATAACGATATGCTTGTTTTTTGCGAATAAAATAGTCCCGTTAAAGGTCTTGTTTTTTGCTCTTTCTTTAAAATAGTTATCTATTTTTCTTGCATACTTTCGGTTTATACTATCATAGTAGAGCGTACTATCTATGGTTGCAACTTTTTCTTTCTGAACTTTTACTTGTTCTTTTTGATGATTGGGCTTTTGTTCTGAACTACATGAATGTAATACAAACAACACCGCAATGAATAAACTTACCCTCATTTTCCCCTTCTTCTATGATATGAAAACTTAACCCTAAATCTAAATAGAATCTCCAAAAACAAAATATAACTGTGCAAATCCGGCAGTCATTCCCAAGAAGGCTCCGATTAATATCAATTTAAGTTCATCTTCTTGAAACACAGGGCGTAAAAAACCGACAAATTCTTCCGGTGATAAATTTTGCATCTTTGTTCTGAAGATGTTCTCCAAATCCATTGCTTCATCTGCGTAAGAGAAAACAGGACGCACGGAAGAGGGCATTTCACGAATTACTTTATCTAAAATAATGTTTTTCATTTTTTCGTAATTGCGTTTTCCAGCGACCAAGTTCACTACCGGTTTTGATAACCCGACCCCTTCGTCGATGGCTCTATCGGCATGTTTTAACACCAATGTTACAAAACGTTCTTTTGTTGAACCGTTAATAATGGCAGCGAAAATTCTATCGAAGGTAAAAATTTCTTCGGTTAGCATTTTGGCATATTCTTCAGCTACTTCGTTTTGACGTTTAATGAACAAACCTTGGAATTTCATTCCTAAAAAACTTTTTTCATCGACAGGTTCAAAAATTAATTTTAAAGCCAACCAATTGGTAGCATAACCCACAATCAACCCTGCTAGAGGCAAAATCCACCATTCGGGATAGTAATACCAAACTGCCATTTGGATAATTCCGAAGAGGAAACCAAAATAAAAACCGGAGCGTTCAATAAATTTAAACTCTTCTTTTCCACAGTTTAAGAACATTTCTACCATTAATTGCTTGTCAGAAGTTAGTCGTTGAACTACCATTTCCTCAATATTAAAAACGTCTTCGATATTTTCTTTCACCTCTTCCATTATTTCAGACACAACGTCGGGCATATCTCTTGAAATTCGGGCATACGTCATTCTTTTTACGGAATCCGGTATTTTCTGCCAAACATCGGGATATTGTTTTTCCATAATTTCGTCCATTATTTCTTTAGAAATCTTATCGAATTGAGGACGCATTTCTTCAGCTACTTGATTCGGGTCAAGTTGAGCAAAAAGTTCTTTTACATCTATTAATTTTGTCGTCCAAAGATTGACTGAAATTTTAGCCATTTTTTCTGCTTTAGACGGAATGATGCCTTGCCAACCTAAAAAAGGTTTTATTCCCCAAAATTCTAATGGATAAAAAGTCATTTTGAGTGCTAATACATTTGTCCCCCACCCTACAATACCACTAATAATAGGTATAGATAAAAATTGTAAATAAACTCCGTACTGTTCTAAGAATGTTTCCATAGTTTTTCGTTCTGTTCTCCTCCTAAAGTTTGCTAAAAATAATTATTTATTGACTAATTCATTATATTTTTATCGTTTTTTTTCGTTTTATTTTTTTTATCTCTTATATTTATGGTCTATTAAAGTCGTGTTGGACTTTTTACCTATCAAAAACAATTATGAATACACTATTAACACCTCTTTTATTGAGCTTTCTGTTGTCTTTTGCTTTTTTTTCTTGCAATAAAGTTACGCATACTGTTATCCTTAAAAGTCAGCATCACCTAAACTCTTTTGAGATTAATGGAGGAAGTACGAACTTTATGCCCGGGGTACTTCCCAATTATGTAGATTCTACAGGGAAGGTAATTGGGGATTATGTTATTTATTTACTGGATAACGGATTGATGCGTGGCGAATATTATTCTAACGGAGATTTGGTGTATTACAGAACAGGTATTTGGGATATGCCTCACAAGGACAGCATCTATATGAATATAGATGTTTTTGTTGACGGTACTTTTTATATTGAACTGGTTGATGCAGATGAAATGGTTATGAGTTCTGACAAAAATAATATTAAGTTTTTTAATATTGGAAAAGTTACAAGTGTTTTAAGAATTTCTAACGGACAGAAACTTAATCCTGCTGGCACCAAGCCTAAATAGTGTCTTACTTTCTTACAGCATTTATTCTACCACTTTACTATTCTATTTCATGAAACGAATATTGAGTTATTTTTGGCCGGTTACAACTTATGTAGACTCTAAGTATAACGGTAAATTAGAATTGACATGGATGGATGGTAAAAAGATTCTTGATGGTCCAAATTCTAATTATTCTTACGGCTCTTTACAACGGATATTAGAGTATGGTTTATCTCAAGTGTATTCCGATTCTATCTCTGAAATTCTTTTACTGGGATTAGGTGGCGGATGTGTTATTCATAGCTTAGAAAAGGATTATAATTTTACCGGTAACATTACCGCTATAGAAATTGATCCGACAGTTATTGAAATTGCAAAAAATGAGTTCAATATAGCAAGTAGTAAACACCTGGAAATTATTGAATCAGATGCTTTTGATTTTGTTCATAAATCGAAAGATAAATATGATTTGATTATCATAGACTTATATATTGATAATATAGTACCCGAACAATTTTACTCTATTGATTTTTGGATCGCTATTATTCCGCTTCTTTCATCTGACGGAATTATCCTTTTTAATGCAGGAATAAAACTAAAAAACGAAAACAAAATCAATGAAATAGTTGCTCACTTTAATACAATTGTAAGTTTCACAAAATATGAAGGAGTAGCAGGAACAAACACAGT
>JALWSJ010000215.1:0-1685 GCA_026993705.1 Flavobacteriales bacterium | reverse complement strand
GTTCTTATTGCTCGAAAAAGGAAAAAAAACACTTGAACATCAGCTTTATTTTTCTCCTTTTCTTCTTTTCATTTCTTTTAAAATTAAGCTTAATTCTCTTCCCGTTTGACCCGAAACTGAAGTATTTTCTTCTGCTCTTCTAATCAAATAAGGTAAGACTTCTCTTATTGGTCCATAAGGAACATACTTCACTACATTATAGCCTTCGTTGGCTAAGTTATAACTTATATGATCACTCATTCCTAACAATTGTGCAAAATAGATTCGAGGTTGCTTTTTATCAATTTGATTCTCCTCCATTAATTCAGTCAAATATTTGCAACTCTTTTCGTTATGAGTTCCAGCACAAAGAGCAAAATCTTCCAAATTATTAACTGTATATTTTAGTGCTAAATCGTAATCTCTATCAGTCGCTTCTTTATTTTTTTGAATGGGGCTAGGATAACCTTTTTCCAATGCTCTGGCTCTTTCTTTTTCCATATAAGCTCCACGCACCAATTTTACTCCTAATTTAAAACCTTTCGTTTTTGCTTTGTTATGTAGCGATTTTAAATAGTCTAACCTGTCCCAACGATACATTTGAAGTGTATGATATACAATTACAGTATCTTTATTGTATTTTTCCATCATATCTTCTACTATCCTATCAATGGTATTTTGAATCCAACTGTCTTCGGCATCAATAAAGAGAGGAACTTTATTTTCGTAAGCAGTTTTACAAATTTTATCAACTCTCCCTATCACCTTGTTATAGGAGACCAACTCAGTTTCTGATAAATTTTCTATACCATCATTTGCACTTTCTAATATGGAGAATTGTGCTATTCCTGTTGGTTTAAAAACGGAAAATGGTATTGCAGGGTTATTTTTTGCTTTTTCTATTGTTTTAATAATCTCTTCAGTGGTAGCATCTAAATCTGCGTTGCTTTCTTTACCTTCTACGGAATAATCTAATATCGTTCCTATATTGTACTTCCATAAATTAGCTATAGTTGTATCACACTCTTCTATATTTTCTCCACCACAAAATTGTTCAAAAATGGTTTTCTTTATGAAGTAATTGATGGGCAAATGTAATTTAAGAGCTGTTTTGGTTACCACACTTCCGATAGCGACAAGAGTTTTACTACTCACAATTTTAAAAAGCCAATATGCTTTTGTTAACTTAAACGAAGATTTATTTTTGAATGCTATTTCCGTATTATTGAAATCAATTGCCATTTGATGTGTGTTTTTCGTTTTTACAAAAATAACATTCTGCAACTTTTGTAAGAATGATTTATGTTATTTTTTAAATAACTTATTCAAACAAAAAAAGACACATGGATATCCATGTGTCTTTTTAGAAAATAAATAGAATTTGAATCTATTCTTTAATCAATCTTTGTGTATAAATTTCACCTGTTTTTGTCTTTAGTTGAAGTACATAGACTGCACGAGCCTCTTTTTCTAAATCAATTACCTGATTACTCAGATATTGTTGACTTGATAAGATCACTTTACCTAGTAAATTATAAACAGTATAACTAACCTCATCAGACGTTTGTACATTAAACAACAGGGCAAAAGCATACTTTTTATTGAGAAAAATAAAATCTAATTCATTGATTTTAAGTTGTTTAATTAAATTATTTTTTGTATATTGTATTGATTATCAAACAATTAAGCAATATGAAAAACGATAA
>JALWSJ010000214.1 GCA_026993705.1 Flavobacteriales bacterium | reverse complement strand
TTATTGCATAGCCATTAGCTATGGAATAAAAATTAGCTGAAGTCCAGAAAATATAATGCTTTACGCGTAGTTTAGTAAGTTAACTTTAAACAAGTTCTCTATAAAAAAAAACACCCTTTTCAAATCGAAAAGGATGTTTTTAAATTAATCATATTCTTTTATTGACCTCCTGTCTGTTCAGGAGCAGGTGCAGGAGCAGTTTCTGACGGCTTATAATCGTAACTTAACACCCTAAATTGAGTACGTCTGTTACGTTGATGTGCCGCTTCTTGTTCTTCTTTCGTTTTCATTTGTTTAATGGTTTCACATTCCAAGCCAACTGCTCTAGGAACAGTCTCACCCATTCCTTTCGCTACCATCCGCTCTGCAGGAATACCTTTAGACATCAAATACTGAACACACGACTCAGCCCTTGCTTGAGAAAGCTTCATGTTATAATCATCAGAACCTCTACAATCTGTATGTGCTTGCAACTCAATAATAATAGTTGGGTTATCAATTAATGTTTGGTACAAGAAATTCAATGAATCCTTAGAGTTTACTCTTTCATCCACCAACAACTCCGATTTATTATATGCATATTGCACTTCAGGGAAGTCAATTACGATATCTTTACTAGCCGGTTGCATAAAAACTTCTTCAATATATCTTTTAGATGATTCTTCTCCTTCTGTAGAAAATTTAGTCTTAGCAGCTAAGAACTCATCTTTTTTCGTTTGCAAACCGTAGTTTGTATTTTTCTTGATAAATCGTTTTCCACCTTCTTCATCAAAAATAAATTTACCTTCTTCATCAGTGGTTTTAATTACCTGTGAACCATCGCTTCCCAACAAAGTAACAGTTACTCCCGGTATAGGTTCGTTTGTTTCTTTGTTCTTTACGTAAACCTCTAAGATGAATTTTACGTCAGGTAAACTAAAGTTGTAAATATCATCTTTACCTTTCCCTCCCGGTCTGTTTGATGTAAAGAATCCTTTTTTATCCGAACCTTTTTCAAAAATAATTCCGTAATCATCAGCTTGAGAATTTAAAGGATATTTTAAGTTTTCTGGATTTACCCATTTATTCTCTCCTGTTTTCTCCGCTTTAAACATATCCAAACCACCTAAACCAACGTATCCGTTTGAAGAGAAATATAAATTCTCGTCTTTATCTAAATAAGGAAACATTTCATCTCCTGGTGTATTTATTGAAGGACCTAAATTTACTGGCTCTCCCCAAGCTTTTTCTCTTTTATTATATAATGAATACCATAAGTCTTTTCCTCCTTGTCCGCCTGCTCTATCCGACGAAAAGATAATTAACGACTCTTTCTTATTCAAAGCAGGATGACCAACCGTAACAGAATCAACCACCTTATCTCCGTTTTTAGGCTTTAACCCTAGACTCTGAGCCTCCTTCCAGTTTTTTCCTGATTTTACAGCCTTTAATATATCACATCCAACATTTTCTTTCTTAATCACAGGACACCTTGTAAAATAAATATTCGTCCCTTTTGCATTTAAAACAGCTGCTCCTTCGTTATGTTCAGTATTAATCGTACTAGGTAACACAACCGGCTCTCCCCACTTGCCTTTATTATCACGAGTAGTAATCCATAAATCCATATAATTTTCTCCGGTTCTTAAATCCACACCATCACCTGTTGCTCCGGGACGTGAAGAAGAAAAAATCATTTGTGTAAATTTTTTATCCGCCCAAGTTGGTGAAAAATCATAATGTTTTGTATTCAATTGAATTTCATTTTGAACAACATGTTTTGTTGGCTCACTAATCCATTCAATTGCTTTTTTACAAGCTTCAACACCTTCTTTCGCCTCTTTACTATCTGGTACTATTGCCAAATATTTCTCGTAATTTTTCTTTGCCAATTTATAATTTGCTTGTTGTCTTTGGACATCAGCTAAACGTAAATACACAATGGGATCAGCTTTATCATACTTTAATTTTAAGGCTTTACCATAATACACTTCAGCTTGTTCAGGCTCAAGCAAATATCTATAACTCTCTCCCAATTTAAAATTCATTCTCGCTTTCTCTTCCGGTTTAGCTTTTGCCATTGCCTTTTTATATTTTTCTATCGCAGAAAAATAACTTTCATTTTTAAATGCAAAGTCAGCTTCTTTTGCGAAGTTTTTCTGTGCAAAAGATGCTTGTGTTAAAAACAAAAACACTGAGAGACAAGCGAATAATCTTACTATTTTCATATCATTTATTTATTAAAATACTACATTCATCAGTAGTTCACCGACAATAGTAACTGCGAAAATAAACAATTATATTTATTTATCAACAAAAGGTTAAAAAAAAATCAATTTTATCAATCTCAATACAATTCTTCCGTACGACCTGCGTCCAATCGTAACAAAATAAAAATAAGAATAGAAAAACTCAATATAGCAGAACCTCCTTTACTAAAAAAAGGCAAGGGAATTCCAATTACCGGAGCAAGTCCGAGAACCATAGCTATATTAATCATAAAGTGAAAAAATAAAATACTTGCGACACAATATCCAAATATCCTATTGTATCGGCTTCGCTGTCGTTCAGCTATTGAAACAATTCGGATAAGAAAAGATACATATAAAAGAATTAACAACGTACTTCCAACAAACCCCCACTCTTCCGCCCAAGAACAGAAAATAAAATCTGTACTCTGCTCAGGGACATGTTTATATTTTTCATTGCTCAAAGTCCCCTGTAAAAATCCCTTTCCAGAAAATTTACCAGAACCAATTCCCGATAATGCTTGATAGATGTTGTAGCCATCTCCCTTTCTGTCTTCTTTTATCCCAAACATTATCTGAAACCTGGAACGATGTCTATCTTTAAAAACATTATTAAAAGCCCAATTAACAGATAAAATCATTACTATAGAAATTAAAGTAGCCCAAACAGTTAGTTTGTATCGAGGCTTTCTATAACGAGGCAATACAAAATTATTGATTATCAAAAATATTAATCCTCCTATTACAATGACCATAATAGCAAAAAGATAATTGGCTTCTACTTCAAAACCTAAAATATTACCCGTAGCATCAGAAGCTTTTAAAAAGACTGCTAATACCCCAATAATTACCATAAAAAACCCTCCAAGTAAAATATTTCCTGACAAGCCTTCCCGGTACAAAACAAAAATAAAAGAGAAAAAGACTAAAAGTGTTCCAGCATCGGGTTGCAACAAAATCAAACCTCCCGGTATTGCCAAAAGCAAAAAAACAATAAACTTTGTTTTAAGGTCTTGCATTTTAATATTAACACCACTCAAATAATACGACACAGCCATTGCCGTAGCAAACTTTGCAAACTCCGAAGGTTGTAAAGAAAAACCTCCTATTTTAAACCACGAGCGTGCTCCCTTTATTGGAGGCATCAACAAAACAATAACAAGCATCAACAAAACAACCCCATAGGTTGCATAAGACGTTTTCTTTATAAAATTACTATCCATTAACAAAATAACTCCACCAACTAATGATGAGATTACAATCCAAAACAACTGTTTCCCATAGGGTTGCGACCAAGCATATATTTCAGGATACTCTTCATTATAACTAGACGAGTAAATCGTAAGCAAGCCCATAAATACTAACGCATAATACATCAGTAAAAGCGGTTTATCTATTTTCTTTAGTACATTTTGTTCTCTGCTCATAAATAATATACCTAGTGCTTGAAGTCCGAATTTTTGGTTAAAATAACAGCTTCTTTAATCCTCTTTTCCTTTTTCTTTCCTTTCTCAGAAAGCTCTCCTTTTAAGTATTTTTCAATCATCACGCTCGCAATGGGAGCTGCCCATGTTCCTCCCCACGTCCCGTACTCAACATAAACAGCAATAGCAATCTTAGGGTTTTCTTTTGGTGCAAAGGCTATAAAAACAGAATGATCATTAAAACTCTTGTTTTCTACTGTTCCTGTTTTTCCACAGACAGAAATGCTATCTATTTGAGCTTGTCTTGCCGTTCCGTTTAAAACAACTTGCTCCATTGCTTCTCTAACTGGAATAAAATACGAAGAATCAACGGCTGTAAAATGTTTCACTTTAAATTGTTCTTTCTTATCTCCTTGTTCACCGATTTTCTTAACTAAATGTGGGGTATAATAATACCCTTTATTCGCTAAGATAGCCGCTAGATTGGCCATTTGCAATGGAGAAACACCTATTTCTCCCTCCCCTATACTATTCGAGTATATCGTACTAAAAGCCCACCTGTTTTTTCCATACCATTTATCATAAAAATTAGTGTCGGGTATATTTCCTGATTTGACTCCGGGAATATCCGTATCTAATTTTACTCCCAATCCAAATGTTGTTACCATTTCCCGCCATTTGGTTAACCCTATTCTACTATCCTTAAAGATACTAGGATTTTCGCCTCTTAGTATTAATCGTTTATAGACTTGATAAAAATAGGGATTACACGAGTGTTTTATAGCGATTCTAACGTTAGATGGAGCTTCGTGGTTGTGACATCCTATTAACGACTTATTACAAGAAAAGCCTGTGTTTTCAGTAATGACACCTGACTGCATTGCTACTAACGCTTGTACCAACTTAAAAATAGAACCCGGTCGATAATTTGAGTTGTAAATAGCACGATTAATCAACGGCTTTAAGGAGTCATTTTTACTCATTTCTGTCCAGTTCTTTGCAAAATCTCTACCTACCATCTTACTCGGAGAATAGGTTGGAGCAGATACCATAGCCAAAATTTCCCCCGATGATGGTTCAATCGCAACAATACAACCTATCTTATTTTGCATCAACTCTTCACCATATTTTTGCAAATCTAAATCAATACTCGTATATAAATTACTTCCCTCTTCAGCATAATCTACATCTAATTCTGTTTTTTTATTTCCAAGCCTATCTTTTAGGTATTTTACTTTTCCTCTTTTCCCTCTTAGCTCTTCCTCATACACCTTTTCTAATCCTGTAATACCAATATAATCATCCATCAAGTAATAGTCGTTCCCTTCCTCTTTATTCTTTTTGTATTTCTCCGCACTAATTTTCCGTATATATCCTAAAAAATGAGCTCCTACATCAGCAGGATAACCACGTTGCGTATTTACTTTTACCTCAAAACCTTTATATCGTTGTAGTTTCGTTATCATTTTTGCGAAATCAGAACTTGAAACCCCTTCCAAAAACACTGATGCTTTGTAACTTGCATAATTTCGAGCTTTTTGCAACTTCTTGTCAAATTCTTCTCTAGTCAATCCTAACACATTACACAGTTCCATTGTGTCTATCTTACCGATTTTACGGGGTGTAACCCAAATATCATAAACCTGACTAGCAACAACAAGTAATTTCCCATTTCTGTCATAAATTAAACCCCTAGCTGGTTTTATCACCTCTTGGCTATGGGTTATCGATTCTGCTCTATTGCTCCATTTATCATCCAATACTTGAATGTATAACAGACGGAATATAAAGATGAATGCAATAAAAAGCATTATCAATACAATTACCCAACGCCTACCTTGATTTGGGTTCATACATTATTGTTTATTATAAGTTAAATACTGCAATAAAACAGAAAGCACAAGAGCTACGATTGAGGATAAAACCGTTTTCAATAAAATTGAAACGAAAGAAAGAGCTGAGAAACTCTCTAAAAGAAAAAAGTTTAAGTGATAAATAAAAAACAATAAACCGGCATACGACATAAATTTGGGTAGCCCCAGTGATACTACTGTTGGTAAAAAAGAAGTATGAAAGCCCTCTCTGGATTCAATTATTCTAAGAAAAAAAGGACGAAAAAAAACCAATGATAAAGACGCTGAAATATTCATTCCAAGCGTATCGTGATAAACATCTAAAACCCCACCCATCACGAAAGCAATAAAAAGCATACGCCGAGTAGAAAATCCAATGGGTAAAGAAATGAAAAACAATCCTATTATAATAGGGTTAATATATGCGTTTAATTGACCAAAACTTACTTGATCAATTATAAGTATCTGAACTAAAAGAATAGCTATTCCTTGAATGATATGTTTTAAATAACTACTCATTTACCTGTGTTGAGTCTTTAAGTTTCTCAAATTCTTCTTTAGCTAAATTACGGACAACAAATACATTGTACTCACCGGAAAAGTCCTCAATTAAATCTATGATTACTTTCAACTCTCCTTTACCTTTTATTTTATCTTTCGATTTAACTACTCCCACCAGCTCTCCTTCCGAAAAAAAACCATCCCCTCCGGTCGTCTCTATGGTATCTCCTATTTCAACATCTATAAAATCAGGAATACCGCTAATAGTGGCAGTATTCCATCTATCTTCTTTTTCCCATTTGAGCAAACCAAAAGTTTTTGTACGCTTATGTCGAACTCCCAACACAAATTGAGGATGAATAATCGGTAACACCGTTGAAAAATGTTCGGATGAAGCAACTATATACCCGACAACCCCCCTTGTTCCTATCACTCCCATATCTTTTCCTACCCCATTTGCTACACCTATATTAAGGGTTAAATAATTTTGACCTTTATCCTTTGTAGCATGAATCACTCTTGCCGGTGTAAACTCATATTGTTGAGCATAAACAGTATCGTTTATACGTGTAAAATAATTCCCAACAACCAATTGACTTCCGCTGAGTTTTTCTTTTAACGCTACATTCTGTAACCTTAGCTGTTCAACCTCCTCTGTTAAATGAAAATATTCATTCACAGCATTAATCGATTGATAAACCTCTCCAACAAAAGCATTGGAAGAATTTGCAAATTTAGAATGATGGTAAGGATTTCTTCCGGAAAAAACAAGCATCATACTAACTGACTGTAAACCTATAAATAGAAATATAACACTATATTTCTGAAAGAAAAGAATAATATTTCTCATTAGAATTCTATATTTCTACGTATTCGGAAGTACCTCTTTCTTTTGTGATAAAATTCTACTTAAAAAACACTCCAAACTATGAATATCAACTTTACTGCCTGATTAGGAATTGATATTTATCTAAATTCTTTAGAGCTATTCCTGTACCTCTCGCAACTGCTCTTAACGGGTCTTCAGCTATATGTACAGGCAATTTTGTCTTTTCCGAAATACGTTTATCCAACCCTCTAAGCATCGACCCTCCTCCTGCGAGATAAACACCTGTTTTGTAAATATCCGCTGATAGTTCAGGTGGCGTCATTTCTAAAGCATTCATAATTGCTTCTTCTATTTTTGCTATTGATTTATCTAAACAATGAGCAATTTCTTTATAGGTAACATATATTTCTTTCGGGATACCTGTCATTAAATCTCGCCCACGCACCGGATAATCCTCCGGTGGAGTTTCTAACTCGGGGATTGCAGACCCTACTTCAATTTTTATTTGTTCTGCCGTTCTCTCTCCAATTAGTATATTGTGCTGTCTTCGCATATATTCCTCTATATCAGAAGTAAAATCATCTCCCGCTACACGAATTGACTTATCACAAACAATCCCTCCTAAAGCTATTACAGCAATTTCGGAAGTACCACCACCTATATCAATAATCATATTTCCCATCGGTTCTTCAACGTCAACGCCAATACCAATAGCCGCTGCCATCGGTTCGTGAATCAGATAAACCTCTTTTGCTCCGGCATGCTCTGCGGAATCTTGTACTGCTCTTTTTTCTACCTCGGTAATACCGGAAGGAATACAAATCACCATTCTGAGAGAGGGAGTAATAAATTGCCTTCCCGGATTAATCATTTTTATCATACCTCTAATCATGTGCTCCGCAGCATGAAAATCAGCAATAACCCCATCTCTAAGTGGTCGTATTGTTTTTATGTTATCATGGGTTTTCCCCTGCATTTGCTGAGCTTTTTTCCCTATACCGATAATCTTATTGGTTGTACGATCTATAGCCACAATTGAAGGTTCATCCACTACTACTTTGTCATTTTGAATAATTAAAGTATTGGCTGTTCCTAAATCTATGGCTATTTCTTGCGTAAATAAATTAAATAATCCCATTGTTGTTGTTCGTCTTGTTTGTCTGTTTTCTACCTAACTACTATTCTATGCCTTTCTAATGTTTAAAATGTCTTGTTCCAGTAAACACCATCGCTATTCCATTATTATTACAATAATCTATCGACAATTTATCTTTTATGGAACCACCCGGTTGAATAACTGCATTTACACCTTCATTTCCGGCTATCTCTACACAATCTGGAAACGGGAAAAAGGCATCAGAAGCCATTACAGCATCCTGTAAGTTAAAATTAAACGTTTTGGCTTTGTGTATAGCTTGATTAAGTGCATCGACTCTAGATGTTTGACCTGTTCCACTAGCTAAAAGTTGCCTGTTTTTAGTCAAAACAATTGTATTGGATTTGGTATGCTTTGATATTTTGCTTGCAAACTCTAAATCTTCTAACTGTTGTGCCGTTGGTGTTTTATCTGTTACATTTTCATAATTTTCTTTCTTATCTGTTTTCAGGTCTTTTTCTTGAAACAAAACCCCGTTTAAAAGTGTTCTGAATTGAGTTTTAGGCAATTCTGTTTCTTTTTGAATTAATATAATTCGATTCTTTTTACTTTTGAGTAATTCCAATGCTTCATCTTCGTAAGCCGGTGCTATCACGACTTCACAAAACAGGTTGTTTATTTTTTCAGCGGTCGCTTTATCTATTTCTTTATTACTAATTAATATCCCGCCAAAAGCCGAAACAGGATCAGCAGCCAAAGCTACATCATATGCATCAACAAGCGTATCACGAACAGCTATTCCGCAAGCATTGTTATGTTTTAATATCGCAAAAGTCGGGGCTTCGTTTTTAAATTCGCCCATCAAATTAATAGCGGCATCAACATCCAATAAATTGTTATAACTCAATTCTTTTCCGTGTAACTGCTCTAACAACTCATTTAAATCACCAAAGAAAACGCCTTTTTGATGAGGATTTTCTCCATAACGCAAAGTTTTTGATTTATTAATACTAACTTTCAATGATTGATTATCTTTATCATTATTAAAATATTCATACATTTTAGTATCGTAATGAGAGGAAACAGCAAAAGATTTTTTCGCCAATTCTTTTCGCTCTTCTATGGTTGTTTCACCTTTATTTTGACTTAAAATATTTTCTAAGGCTTTATACTCCTCTTTTGAAGGAATAACAACTACGTCTTTATAATTTTTCGCAGCTGCTCTAATTAAAGAAATACCACCTATATCAATTTTTTCGATAATATCTTCGTGAGATGCTCCGGAATGAACCGTATCTTCAAAAGGATACAAATCAACCACCACTAAATCTATTTCCGGTATTTGATATTCTTCCAACTCTTGCTTGTCTTTTGCATTCTCTCTTCTACTTAGTATCCCTCCAAAGACTTTTGGGTGCAATGTTTTTACTCTTCCACCCAAAATAGAAGGATAATCCGTCAAATGTTCTACAGGCGTAACGGGAATCCCCAATTTTTCGATAAAAGTCTGTGTTCCTCCCGTTGAAAAAATCTCAACTCCTAAATCATTTAATAACTTCGCAATTTCATTTATTCCTTCTTTGTCGAATACTGAAATTAAGGCTTTTTTAATCTTCCTGTTTTGGCTCATTTTTTTTGTTGAATATCGTAAAAATTACACTTCGTTCAAAGCAACTACAATTTTACTATTAATTGACAGCTTTAACAACCCTGCAACCTTTCTTTGTTAACAAAAAAAAGCCTTTGTGTATAAGTCTTACCCGTAGAAACCCCACTCCCTAAATCAAATATATCATCACTATATTTTTTATAACAAAAAATAACATTCTATTCTCCATAAGATATGTACTTTTGTATTGAAATTTGAATAATAATTTAATTTTAAAAAAATAAACTATGTATCCACCGGAATTAGTTGCCCCTATGAAAGAAGAGTTGATAAACTCGGGGTATAAAGACGTAACAACAGCAGAAGAAGTTGATCAATACTTGAACGATGACAAGAGCACTACTTTTGTTGTCATTAATTCAGTTTGCGGGTGTGCTGCTTCTAATGCTCGCCCGGCTGCACGAATAGCAGCAACCAACGATAAATTACCTAACAACCTTATTACTGTTTTTGCAGGGGTTGACAAAGAAGCTACGGAACAAGTAAGAAAATATTGCTTGCCTTATCCTCCGTCTTCTCCTAGTATGGCTCTGTTTAAAAATGGTCAATTGGTGCATTTTATTGAAAGACATCACATTGAAGGAAGACCGGCAGAAATAATTGCGGAAAACATTGTTGCTGCTTTTAATGAGTATTGCTAAACATTTTTTTTACACGACTAACACAAAAAAGCCTTTCTAAACTGAATTTGGAAAGGCTTTTTTATGGTCGCTAAATCTCTTAAAATTAAGACAACTACATTAAATCCGAATAGAAATTCATTCTATTTCAATCTTCTGTACTATCTTTTTTTATCGTTTAAGAAAAATAAAAATGCTTTCTTGCTTCCAATTTATCCACGTTAAGGACTATTAAGCGACTGTGAAAAACAGTTGAGTTTTTGAGCTAACGTAAAAATATTGGCAGTTTTATAATCGATTGATTATCAATGTTATAATTTTACGTTAGTTGGAATCCCTAACACGAGCAAAATAGACGATATAAAGCGTTTTTTGATTCCTTATACTTCTTCATAAAAATTTTCCATAGCTGGGGCTATGCAAAATTTTTATTCATCGTCTAAGAAACCAAAAATTCACTTTCTATCCGCCAATTTCCCCCGCGTTAGGGATAGAACGGCGTGTTTGAACTCCTTTTGGTTTGTTGCATTTATGCAAACCAAAAGAGTGAGTAGTGATAGCCCGACCATTACAGCGTTGAAAAGTAGTGTAGTGCAACGAAACGCTTTTTTATACTGTAATGGTAACGCCCAAACTATTATAATTTTCTTGCAATTAATAATCCGTCACGCACTGGCAACAATACATTTTCTACTCTTTCGTCGTTATTTATTTTTTCGCAATAATCAACCAATGCTTGTGTATCTTTATCCTTTTTTTCTTGGGTTACTTTTCCGCTCCAAAGAACATTGTCAGCAATGATAAAACCACCTTTAACAACCTTGTCTATCACCATATTATAGTAATTGGAATAATTGATTTTATCGGCATCAATAAAGACAATATCAAACTGTTGGGGTAAATCAGGGATAACTTCAAGGGCGTTTCCGATTATAAATTCTATTTTATCTGCATAAGCACTTTTATCAAAATAGCTTTGGGTAAATTCTTTTAACTCCTCATTTTTATCTATCGTTACCAACCTTCCGCCTTTCTGCACCCCTTCTGCTAAACACAAGGCACTATAACCTGTATAAGTTCCTATTTCAAGGATATTTTTAGGCTTAATCATGTGGCTAAACATACTCAATACACGCCCTTGCAAATGTCCCGAAAGCATCCGAGGAATCATAATTTGCAAATGGGTTTGACGGTTTAAATCGTACAACAAAGCACTTTCCGGAGTGGTATATTTTTCAGAAAATTCGTTTATTTCTTTAGGTAAAAAATCCATAGTAATCAATTGTTTATTAGTGCAAAAATAGAGAACTTTATTCTTGACGCTGTACCTTTTTTAGTTTTTATTGCTTATAATATTGTACAATCCATAACTTCTTTATACTTTTGCCTGACAATTTTCGAAAAAGTGGAAAGATTTGGCTGCTTGCAACCACTAGAAAAAAATGCTAAAATTATTTCTGAATACAAATCTTTCTTCTATTTCCTGAACTTGTTAAAAATTGTTTTTTTTACAAAAACAACATTGATTAATATAAAATTTTAAACCAAAATAATAATGTCTTATTTATTTACATCAGAATCGGTTTCTGAAGGACACCCTGATAAAGTAGCCGATCAAATTTCAGATGCACTCATTGATAACTTTTTAGCTTTTGACCCCGAATCAAAAGTTGCTTGCGAAACACTAGTAACTACGGGGCAGGTTGTTTTGGCTGGTGAAGTAAAATCTAGTGCTTATTTAGATGTTCAATCCATCGCTAGAAATGTCATCAATAAAATTGGTTACACAAAAAGCGACTATATGTTTGAAGGAAATTCGTGTGGCGTATTTTCTGCTATTCACGAACAATCTGCCGATATTAATCAAGGGGTAGAAAGAGCAAACAAAGAAGAACAAGGTGCTGGTGACCAAGGAATGATGTTTGGTTATGCGACAAACGAAACCGAATCTTTTATGCCTTTGGCTTTGGAAATATCACACCTTTTATTAAAAGAACTTGCTAAATTAAGAAGAGAAGAAAAAGACATTCCTTATTTAAGACCGGATGCTAAAGCTCAAGTAACTATTGAATACAACGATGATAACAAACCGGTTAGAATTGATGCAATAGTGGTTTCAACTCAACACGACGACTTCGACACGGAAGAAAATATGTTAAAAAAAATTAAAGAAGATATTATCAACATCTTAATCCCTAGAGTAAAGGCTAAGTTACCAAAGGAAATTCAAGCATTATTTAACGACCAAATTAAATACCATATTAATCCAACAGGTATTTTTGTAATCGGTGGACCTCATGGAGATACCGGGCTTACAGGACGAAAAATAATCGTAGATACTTACGGAGGAAAAGGAGCACATGGTGGTGGAGCTTTCTCTGGAAAAGACCCAAGTAAGGTTGACCGCTCAGGAGCTTATGCAACAAGACATATAGCAAAAAATGCCGTTGCGGCAGGTATTGCAGACGAAATGTTGGTACAAGTAGCTTATGCCATTGGTGTAGCTGAACCAGTAGGTCTTTTTGTTGACACTTACGGGACATCAAAAGTGGATGTTTCTGATGGTGAAATCGCCGAAAAATTACTTTCTATTTTTGATATGCGTCCTTATGCTATCGAAAAAAGATTTAATTTAAGAACACCAATCTATTCGGAAACCGCAGCTTACGGTCATATGGGAAGAACCCCAGAAACGGTAACTAAAACCTTTAAAAGCCCAGAAGGAAAAGAAGTTACTTTAGACGTGAAACTATTCCCTTGGGAAGAATTGGACTACGTGGATACAATCAAAAAAGAGTTTAATCTTTAAGATTAACAAGAAAATAAAAAAGGAAAGCCTTAGCGAAAGTTAGGGCTTTTTTTTGGCGTTCCCCTACTTTTCAAAAACAACATATCGCTCTCGCGAAACGTTGTTTTTGAAAAGTAGGGTCGGGCTATCCGCTATATCTTTTGGGTTGCATAAGTGCAACAACCCAAAAGGATGCCGCTCCTATCCCTAACGCTGATAAATCTGGAAGAAATAAAGTGAGTTTTCGGATTCTTAGACAAGAAAGAAAATTCATATGTTTCCTATCATTTTTACCTTTCAACTTTAAACAACTTCAATATCTTTGCACAGATAACAACTTCAAATAAAATGAAAAATCCAAAAAGATATACCATAACCGCTGCTCTACCCTATGCTAATGGACCATTACACTTAGGACACCTTGCAGGCGTTTATTTTCCCGCCGATATTTATGCTCGCTTTTTGCGACTAAAAAAGGAAGACGTTGCCTTTGTTTGCGGTTCAGACGAACATGGAGCTGCTATAACATTAAGAGCCAAAAAAGAAGGTACAACTCCTCAAGCCATTGTAGATAAATATCATCAAATGAATAAACAGGTTTTTGAAGAACTTGGGGTGAGTTTTGATATTTATCACCGCACCTCATCTGATTTACACAAAGAAACTGCTTCCAATTACTTCAAAGAATTAGAAGAAAAAGGAGCTTTCACAAAAAAAACTACACAACAATATTACGATGAGGAATACCAACAGTTTTTAGCAGACCGCTACATAACAGGAGAATGCCCGAAATGTGGAAGCGAGGGAGCTTACGGCGACCAATGCGAAAAATGCGGTTCGGATTTAAGTCCAACCGACTTGATTAACCCCGTTTCTACTCTTAGCGGTAAAAAACCCGTTCTTCGTGAAACCTCACATTGGTATTTACCTATGAACGAACACGAAAAGTGGATAAAAGAATGGATAAAAGAAGGAACACTAGACGGAAAACCTCATCACAATCCCGACGAGTGGAAAAAACATGTTATAGGGCAATGTATGAGCTGGATTGACGGTGGCTTGCATGAACGTGCTATGACTAGAGACTTAGACTGGGGAGTAAAAGTTCCATTAAAAGATGCCGAAGGTAAAGTTCTCTACGTGTGGTTTGATGCCCCTATCGGCTACATTTCCGCAACCAAACAATGGGCAAAAGACCAAGGGAAAGACTGGGAGCCTTATTGGAAATCGAACGATACAAAACTCGTTCATTTTCTAGCAAAAGATAATATTGTTTTTCACACTATTATTTTCCCTATCTTACTAAAGACTTTCGGAAACCACATCCTACCAGACAATGTTCCTGCTAATGAGTTTTTAAATCTAGAAGGACAAAAATTAAGCACCTCTAGAAACTGGGCAGTTTGGGGACATGAGTACTTAGAAGATTTTAAAGACCAGCAAGATGTGTTGCGATACGCTTTAATTTCAATTATGCCAGAAACAAAAGATAGCGACTTTTCGTGGAAAGACTTTCAAGCTAGAAATAACAACGAATTGGTAGCTATCTTTGGTAATTTCGTAAACCGTACATTAGTGCTTACCCAAAAATACTACAATGGAAAAGTTCCAGAAAGAGCAGAATTGACCGATTTTGATAAAGAAACATTAAAAGCTCTACAAGAAATACCTAAAAAGATAGAAAAATCTATCAATGCTTATCGTTTTAGAGAAGCCATGAACGAAGCGATGAATTTAGCTCGTTTAGGAAATAAATACCTAGCCGATTCTGAACCTTGGAAGGTTATTAAAACCGATAAAAAAAGAGTTAAGACCATCTTAAATATAGCGGGGCAAATAACGGCTAACCTTATTATCGCCTTTGAACCATTTCTACCTTTTACAGCTAACAAACTAGCTAAAATGGTACAGGTTTCGGATTTAACTTGGAGCGACTTAGGAAAAGATGATTTACTTTCGGCAGGTCATAAGTACGGAACACCGGAATTGTTATTCTCAAAAATTGACGATGCTCAAATTCAAACTCAAATCGAAAAACTAGAAGCTAAAGCAATTGAAAACACTCCAACATCCTACCCTCCTGAAAAAGAAAAAATTGATTTTGAAGATTTTACAAAAATGGATATTCGTGTAGGAGAAATTATCGCAGCCGAAAAAGTAAAAAAAGCTAAAAAACTTCTTCAACTTACCGTTGATACGGGACTGGATAAAAGAACCGTAGTTTCCGGAATTGCAGAATTTTTCACCCCGGAAGAAGTCATTGGTAAAAAAGTTTCCATCCTACTCAATCTTGCTCCAAGAAAAATTAGAGGAGTTGAGTCGCAAGGCATGATACTTATGGCAGAAAATGACAAAGGTGAGTTAGATTTTATTTCACCTTCTAAAGAAATAATTAATAACGGTAGCGAAATCAGATAAATGAAAGCTATTAGCTCGTTTCCTGTAATTAACGGGAAACGAGCTATTCCATTTAGCAACCTAACTTTTTCTGTTCATCTTTACGTAAATTGCTAAATGATCAGAGTATCCTCCATGATAGGTATCTCTAGAGTACGTTTTGTTAGGAATACCTCCAAACTCTCGATGATTAAATAAAACCTTTTCATCTTTATAAACATATACTTTTTTATCTCTTAACACATTTCCGTGTCTTGCACTTAACCAACCATTAGAAACCATCATTTGGTCAAGCATTCCCCATTCTCCATTATAGAAATGAGAACCACCTCCTTTTTTATCTAATTTATAAGCTAAATTATAAAACTCTCCCGTTACAGGTTGAACAGAAGCCTTTAGCACCCTTGTTATACTATTATTATCAGGATAATCATTAAAATCCCCCATTAATAATATTTTGGCTTTAATATCTTTATCTAAAATCTCATTTACTTTTTTCCTTAATACGCGAGCTGCTTGAAGCCTTTTATACTCCGTTTCTTTTTCTCCTTTTCTTCTTGAAGACCAATGATTGACAAAAAAATGTAATTCTTCTCCGTTTAATATTCCTTTCACATATAAAATATCCCGAGTTAACACATCTGGATGTTCTTCAAACCGAACCTCTAGCGATTCTGTTTCCTCAACCTTGAAATATTTCTTTTTATAAAGAAAAGCTACATCTATCCCTCTAGTGTCGGGACTATCGTAATGAACAATTCCATAATTAGCTTTTTTTAGAGGTGTATCTTGCGTTAAATCTTTCAAAACTTCTTTGTTTTCAACCTCACATAAACCAACTAACAAAGGAAGCTCATCGTCTATTTCATGCAATACTTCTTCAATATGTTTTAACTTTGTGTAATACTTCTCTGTATTCCATATTTTACTTCCCTCGGGGGTAAACTCATCATCACTCGTATTCGGGTCGTTTATCGTATCAAATAAATTTTCTACGTTGTAAAAAGCAATGGTATAGTTATCTATCGTACTCATAGTTTCATTTTGTGTTTCTGTTTCACTATGTTGACCACACGCCAATAATGAAAACAACATCGAATAAATTAATATCTTCTTCATAATTTTATTTGCAAATAACATTTTCTAATTTTTCTCCGCTTTCTTTCCAACTATATTTTTCTGAAACAAAAGAACGTCCCCTTCTTCCTAATTCCCTTCTTAACACATCATCATTTAATAATTCTCTCACTCTTAGTGCTATTTCGCTAGCTGTATTTTCAATAAATATATTTTCTCCCTCACGTGCTTTTAGTGATTTATTAACCAAAGGAGTGGTTACACAAGGAAGCTCCATTGCCATTGCTTCTAACAATTTATTTTGCAAACCTGTTCCAATAAATAAAGGTGCTACAAAAACCTTTGCCGAGGCATACGCCATTCTAATATCTTCCACCCAACCTGAAACACTCACTTGCCTACTTTCCAAAGCTTTAACTTCTGACGATGGACTTGCTCCAGCAATTAAAACACTTATAGATTTATCTAATAAAGGTAAAACCTCATTCACCAAAAATAAGACAGCTTTTACATTGGGTGCGTAACTCATATTCCCAACAAAAATCAAGTCGTATTTTTTGTTAGCCAAACTATCAACATCAGGTTTGAAGAAATCAACATCAATACCATTAGGTATAACTACAATCTCCTTCCTGTTTTGATGAAAAATAAAGTTCCTATCCTCTTCCGAAATAATCGTGTGCTTTTCAAAATAGTCAAAAACCAAATGCTCATATCGAACCAATCGCTTCGCCTCCGAACGAACAATTGGTTTTAACCATCCGCCCTCATCAATTCTACGCTCCATTCCTTTGGAAAAAGCATCCATATAATCGATAGTTTTGGAAACATGATGTTCGTTTTTGACATACTCTGCCGTTCGGATTAATTGGCCATAAATATAATCAGGTTTAAAAGAACGGATGATTTCTCTAATTCTCCGATGTGCTTTTTTCTGATAAAAATAATGGACTTGAAAAGGCTTTTCGCTCCAAATTGCACGAACCAAATTAAACACCGTTTTTACTTTGCTCAATTTTATTATCTCTAAACGATTGCAAATCGTTTGTAGATGAGAAACATCATCAACACTAACAGTTCCTTCGCTCAAACAGCACAATAAAACCGTATGTTTTTTGCTCAACTCCTTTACCTGATGATAAATCCTCAACTTATCTCCTTTATCCAAAGGATAAGGAACTCTAGAAGTAACAACTAATATTTTACTCATCAGTTATTCAATATTATGACATACATTCCTTCATATATCAAATCAAACAAATCCATAACGTCTTTGTTGGTTAATCGAATACAACCATGCGAAGCTGGTTGACCAATCAGTCCTTCCTCTGCCGTTCCGTGAAAATAAATTCTTCTTTCATAAGAATCCAACTTACCTCCTTTATTTACTCCCCTTTCCAATCCTTCTATCGTGATAATTCTAGTAGTGATAATATCTTTATCTATCGGTATAGGTCGTTTTTCTATTTCAGCTATTTCTCCCGTAAACTTTTTATGTTTTAAGACTCCATTCATAGGTACATCAGCACCATATTTACCATTTATTTTATGCAATCCAACAGGAGTCATTTCACTATTTGCGACTGACCCCGCTCCTTTTTTGGATGTGGATACTTTAAAAATTTTGATTAATCTTCCATCTCTAAACAAATACAATTCTTGGCGTTTCACTCCCACATAAATAAAATCTTTAAACTCAACATTAGGGTATTTTATAGATAGATAATCTTTCAAAAAATCCTCCGTTCCTCTATTTACTGCTGGACGTGTAACCTCATTAAATACCTGAGCACGGAAGGTACTAGTCGTAAAACATACAACCAATAGCGACATGAGTAGCCAAGTCAAAGAATAAAATACAGATAAAATAAAACCTATCGTTCTCATAGAAATTATAAACACAGAACGCCTATCCTAAAAAAAGAATAGACGTTCCTAGTAGCCTCAGCAAGAATCGAACTTGCATCTAAAGTTTAGGAAACTTTTGTTCTATCCATTGAACTATGAGGCCATTCTTATTCGTTAAAACAAGCCATGCAATTCAGCATCTATTTGCTGAATGACTTTACCTAAATCTTCTGGATTTTCTTTAAAGTTTACATTCTCAATATCTACTATTAGAAGTTTACCTTTATCATAAGTAGAAATCCAAGCTTCGTAACGCTCATTTAATCTTTTTAAATAATCCAAGCGAATGCTTTCTTCGTACTCCCTTCCTCTGCTTTGAATATTCTGCACTAATTTCGGTACACCTGCTCTCAAATAAATCAACAAATCAGGAGCCGAAATAAATGATTCCAATAAGTTGAATAACGAAAAATAATTCTCAAAATCTCTCGTAGTCATCAACCCCATTGCATGAAGGTTCGGAGCAAATATATAGGCATCTTCATAAATGGTTCTATCTTGAATAATCGTTTCTTCGCTTTGTTTAATATCCTGAATTTGAGTAAACCTACTATTCAGATAATACACTTGCAAATTAAACGCCCAACGTTGCATATCGTCGTAAAAATCAAATAAATAAGGATTTTCTTCCACATCTTCAAAATGTGGTTTCCATCCATAGTGTTTGGAAAGCAAATTGGTTAGAGTTGTTTTTCCTGCACCAATGTTTCCTGCTATTGCAATGTGCATATTTTCCTTTTTTTTAATTTAATTAATCCCAACTCCTCTTACCTTCAACTTAACTAACGTAAAGCACGCTTTTTATCGCTTCTAATAACTTCTTAATGTTAGGCAACGCTTCTTCAATTAATGGTTTAGCAAAAGGGAAAGGCGTGTCTGATTGTGTAACACGATAAACTGGAGCATCTAAATAATCAAATCCGTAACGTTGAATATGGTAAGCAATTTCACTTGAAATAGATGCGATTGGCCAACTTTCCTCCAACACAACACAACGATTGGTCTTTTTAATCGACTCCAATACGGTATCGTAATCCAAAGGTCGAATTGTTCTTAAATCTATAATTTCCAATTCTATTCCTTCTTTAGCTAAAATTTCAGCAGCCTCATATGCCACTTTAATCACTTTTCCAAAAGATACAACAGTTACGTGCGTCCCTTTTCTTTTTACATCAGCCTTCCCAATCGGAATTAAGTACTCGTTTTCTGGAACTTCTCCCTTGTCTCCATACATTTTCTCCGACTCCATAATTAACACAGGATTATCATCACGTATAGCCGATTTTATTAACCCTTTAGCATCGTACGGAGTAGATGGCGTAACCACCTTTAACCCTGGCACATGAGCATAAAAAGCCTCAAAACTTTGAGAATGTGTAGCAGCAAGTTGCCCTGCAGTTCCATTTCCACCTCTAAAAACAATAGGACAATTGTATTGACCGCCACTCATCTGCAACATTTTTGCTGCACTATTTATAATTTGGTCAGCCGCTAAAATCGCAAAATTCCAAGTCATAAACTCCACGATGGGTCTTAACCCATTCATAGAAGCTCCGACAGCAATACCCGCAAAACCTAATTCGGCAATAGGTGTATCAATCACCCTTTTTTCTCCAAACTCATCAAGCATCCCTTGCGACACTTTATAAGCTCCATTGTATTGAGCGACCTCTTCTCCCATCAAAAAAACATTCTCGTCTCTTCGCATCTCCTCGCTCATTCCCTCTCTTAAAGCCTCTCTGAATTGAATTACTTTCATCCTTGTATATGTATATTCGTTTTAGGTGAACAAAAATAGTCTTTTCTAACGGAAAATAAAAACATAAACTCAATAATTGTTAACCGAATTTCCTTTTAGCTTACTATTTGGACGTTCCCATTACGGCATAAAAAAGCCTTTCCACCCGCCCCCATCCAACACACATTGCTTTTCAACGCCGTAATGGTCGGGCTATCACTACTCACTCTTTTGTGTTGCATATACGCAACAACACAAAAGGAGTTCAAACATACCGTTCTATCCCTAACGTGTGTGAAATTAGAGGAAAGAAAGCAAGTCTTAGTTTTTCATGATAACTTGCTGAATGAAGGATAAACTAGTAAAACGAAACCTTATAAACAAAAAAAACGTTAATTTAGTGGCAGCTATTGATTTTTTTAACACTTCCAAATAAGATTATCTATGAATCTTGAAACAAAAAAACTAAAACTTATAGAACAACTAATGCTTATTAAAAACAAATCCACCTTACTGCGATTTGAGGAGTTATTAACCCAAGCAAAAGAAGATGATAAAGCTCTAGCTACGTCTTTAGCTCAATACAACAACAAAATAGACAAAGCACTAGAACGAGTAGAATCTGGTCAATTCACAACACAAGAAGAGCTGGAAAAAGAAATAAAAAAATGGTGAACAAACAATACAACATCATTTGGGACGACATAGCAAAATTAGAATTAAAAAACGCCTATCTATTCATTAAAAAAAGACAGTCCAAAAAATGCTTTATTAGCTATTGAAAACATATTACAATCTGAACTTGTTTAAAGTTGACAGACTAATAGCGAGCGTGAAGGCTTATATTTTCTGGCAAAGCTCCATTTTTATTGCATAGCCATTAGCTATGGAATAAAAATTAG
>JALWSJ010000213.1 GCA_026993705.1 Flavobacteriales bacterium | reverse complement strand
TTTATGTTCAACATCAAGGATGTCTTTTCGCACGGGATTACCTGTTAATTTAATTTTGTTTTTTGGAAAAAAACGTTCCATGCCTTCGTAAGCAACACAGATAGATGTGGCTTTTTTGGCTAACAACTTATTCGTAATTCCCGCGTATGAATTTTGTTCTTGAAGCACCGTAGGAATATTTAATTTCTCAGCCATTTTTAAGGTTGGACCGCTTGCATATCCACCAACACCAACAGCTACATCCGGATTAAATTCTTTTACAATACTTTTTGCCTTTTTAAGACTTTTTAGCAATTTGAAAGGAAAGGTTAAATTCTTTAGTGTTAATTTTCGTTGCAAACCAACTACATCCAGCCCTTTAATTGGGTAACCTGCTTGTGGGACTTTTTCCATTTCCATTTTTCCGTTTGCTCCTACAAAAAGTATTTCACAATCGGGAGATAATTCTTTTAGTGCATTGGCTATGGCTATGGCCGGATAAATATGTCCTCCGGTTCCTCCTCCGCTGATGATTATTCGTGGTGATTTCATATTGAGTTTTTGTTTGTTTTTATTCTAAACGCTTTAGGGACTTATCCCTAGCATGAATAAAATAGAAAGCATAAAGCGTTTTTATTTTCCTTATCCTTCTTCAAAATTCTTTTCCATAGCTGTGGCTATGCAAAAGAATTTCTCATCGTCTAAGAAATCTAAAATTCACTTTCTTGCTTCCAATTTTATCCACGTTAGGGATAGAACGGCGTGTTTGAACTCCTTTTGGTTTGTTGCATGTTTACCAATTAAGTATATAGATATAATCTACTAAATTAATTTAAGTGAGCTTACTCTTCTTCATAAAATTATTCCATAGTTATTACTATGCAATAATTTTCTTCATCGATTAAACTCACTTAAATTAATTTCCTATGACTAATCTATATGTTTAATTGGTATGCAAACCAAAAGAGTGAGTAGTGATAGCCCGACCATTACGGCGTTAAAAAGCAATGTAGTACAACGAAATTGCTTTTTTATGCCGTAATGGGAACGCCCAATTTGTTTATATTCTACTTCTTTTTATTATCTTTCGTATTTTCCTTATCATATACGGTTCTACTGATATTTAAGATGATTCCTAACGATATGCAAGTAAATAAAATGGATGTTCCTCCCATACTAATGAGTGGCAAGGCTTGTCCTGTTACCGGTAATAAACTAACGCCAACCCCCATATTTATAAAGGCTTGGAACACGAGCAGAAAACTCAATCCAAACGCCATATAACCACCGAACTTACTGTCGGTTTTCATCATTATTTTGATAGATCGAAACAGCAGAATTAAATAAAGCATCAGGATTCCGAAACCTCCGATAAGCGAACCGAAATCTTCGATAATGGAAGCGTAGATAAAATCGGATTGAGCTGAATAGAGATTATTTTTTATATCTCCTTTTCCCGGTCTTTTTCCGAATAAACCTCCTGTGGACACTGCCATTTTTGCCATATTGGCCTGGTAATTTTCTTTGGAATTTCGAGGAGAAGTGCTACCGTGAAAAAATTCTGTCAATCGGGTTTGCCACGTCCCTACACGCGGAAGCAAACCTGGTGAAACAGCGTTTAACATCAATAATAATGCAAAAAAAGCAATCGCCGCTCCAACGACTGCTAATAAGTGCTTGATGGCTACGCCTCCTACAAACAGCAAAACAAAACTTGCAGTAAACAACATAAATGCAGTAGAAAAATCGGCAGGCAATATCAGTAAACAAATTGCTATTGTAGGGACTAGCAGAGGTATTACTCCTTCTTTAAAGTCCTTTATCTTGCTTTTCATTTGCTTTAGTGCCAAGGTTCGAGAGAGGTAAATAATCAACACTATTTTGGCTAAATCAGAAGGTTGAAAACCCATAATCCACCGTTGGGCAGAATTGACCTCTTTACCAAAAGCCAAGGTAACTAAAAGCAGTATTCCTGCTATCCAAATCCCCAATTGCGAAAGCCTTGAAAAATACTTAAAATTAAAATGTTGCAAGTAGATAATCAATACAAAACCGACTATCAATATAGCTACGTGCTTGAACCAAAAAGGGGTTGCATCTCCTCCGGTTAAACGATAAGCCAGATTAGAACTGGCACTTAGTGCCATTACACTGGAAAAAAGCATCAACAAAATGACTACTGCCCAAATGACTTTATCTCCTTTTAAATATTTTTCTAGCTTGAACTGCATTGCTTATGAATTTTGTTGTAATTGTCGGAAAATTATACTACGAAATTCTTCGCCCCGTTCTTTATAATCACTATATACAGAACCGGCAATTGCAGGAGAAAATAAAACCACATTGTTCTCTTCGGATAGTTCATTTGCTTTTTGAACAACCTCCTCCAATGTTTTTGCATAACTATATGTATTGGCAATAGCTCCAATTTGATTTTTGATTATGGAATCATCTTCCCCAAACACCAAAACACATTTTACTTTGTTTCGGATTTGTTTTTCCATGAAAAAGTAATCTACCGAATCAAGCGGTGCTTCTACAATCCAAATAATTGGTTGATGAAACAAAGAGAGTGAATAATACGAAGAGTTTACATCTGTAGCTCTTGAATCGTTTATCCATTCTACTCCGTTAATATTAGCAACCGACTCTAATCGATTGTCTAAATCAGAAAAAGAAGCTAAACTTTTCCTTCTGGCTTCTATTAACTGTTTTCTATAAGATTGTAGCTTTTTTTTGTTCATTATATATACTCTATTACCCGATTATACTGAGCCAAATTGTCAACCCGATTATTGCCAGAATAGGTAATAACACTAATCTCACTATCGCTCCTACTTTAGCAGATCCATCTCCTTCTTCTTTAGCTTTTCTAATGGTTTTCATATTTAAACTCCACGCTTTAAAAATTAAAAAAGGTACAACTAGAGTTAACCAAGTAAACTTTTTACTATTTTTTTCAATGTTTAATAAATCAAGTTCTTCAACAACTTCTTCTTGCTCCTTTGTTTCTTCTTTATCGTTTTCGTCAATGATTTGACCTTTCTTTTTTCTCAATTCTCGATTCACCTTACTTCCATAAGCTGTATAAGCAAACAACACAAGAGCAATTCCAAATAAAGCTACCCACAACCCTACTTGAGCAGGCGATGACATTAAAGCAAGAAATCCCATAACAAACATTCCGTTCGCAAAAACCGAAAACCCCATTAAAGCGATTAACGCTCCCAACAAAAATATGGTACTGACAGATTTCTTTTCATCATCAGTTAATAAATGAGCCGTTTTATTAGAAAAAAACAACAAATCATTTATGCTAAATGCTAAAATCAATCCACTAAAAACAAAAACAGGAACTGCTGCAAAAGGCAAAACAAACACCATTAAATAAGACACCAAAAAGGCAAAAATACCTAACCAGAGTATATCATACAACCCTTCGGGCTTAGTTGAAGAATTTTCTGACACACTCTTGTTTATTTCAGCAAACAACTCTATTTGTTTGGCAATTGCTCGTTGCAGTTGTTGTACGTCATAGGAAGAAACCACTTTTTCTATTTCCTCTTCTTTCTTAGCGTTATCTACCAATAAAACATCTTTTTTATCTTTTTTGATTATTTCCGCCTTTTTAGAAGCAACAAACGAGTAACTATCAAGTTTTACAAGCGAATCCGAAACCTTTTCAGGTGACTTTTTTACCTCCCCTTTATCTACCAATACCTCTTTATCATGCTTTACTTTTTTTCGCATACTCAAGTGCATACCTTTATTGTATTTCCGCTTTTGAAATAGCCCGTTGTGAACTACATCATTACTTGTTGAACAGGAATAAAGCAAAGACAAGATGACTATTGTGTAAAAATAATTTTTCATAACTTTTTTGTTTTAACGTTTACCCACCTAAGATAGGCTTAATACACGAAAAACCAATTCTTATCTTCATTCATAACTTATGTTAATCGAACCACAATAAAACACCTACCACTCAATGAATCAATTCAATACAATAACAAATACTTATATAATTTTATTTTGGGCGTTTCCATTACAGCATCAAAAAGCAGTTTCGTTGGACTACACTACTTTTTAACGCTGTAATGGTCGGGCTATCCGTTATATCTTTTGAGTTGCATATATGCAACAACTCAAAAGGATGCCACTTCTATCCCTAACGCAGTTGAAATAAGTGCAAGAAAGTGAGTTTTAGTTTCTGAGTAACAAAAATTAATTACAACATACGAACAGCTCTTTTAAACAAATTCCCACGTTCTTCATAATTCTCAAACTTATCAAAACTTGCACAAGCAGGAGAAAGTAAAACATTATATCCTTTTTTTGCTAGCCTGTACGACATTCCTACTGCCTCTTCAATCGTAGAAGCATCATAAATATCTTCTATAACATCACCGAAAGCCGCGTGTATTTTAGAATTTTCTTCACCAATACAAACAATGCCTTTTACTTTTTGCTTTACCAAACCGTAAAGCATCGTATAATCATTTCCTTTATCCACTCCTCCTGCAATCCAAATAGTTGGTTTATCCATACTCTCTAAAGCATACCAAGTAGAATTTACATTCGTCGCTTTAGAGTCATTAATAAATTGTATTCCATGTACAGAAACCACCGGTTCCAAACGATGTTCAATTCCTTGAAAATCCGAAAGACTTTCACGAATGACTTCGTTTCGTATTTTTAAGATACTTCCCGAAATCCCCGAAGCCATCGAGTTTTGGGCATTGTGCTTGCCCTTTTGTGCTAAATCGTAGATTGACATAATTAAGTGTTGTTGTTTGTTTGTTAAAATGTTGATTTGTTCTTGTTTGTCTAGCCAAGCTCCTTCCTCCAACTCTTGATTAAGTGAAAAAGAATAGGTTTTGGCTTTTATTTGTTTGTTGTTGATTTTGTTTGTTGTTATCTCATCATCTAAATTGTAGATGAAATAATCTTCGTTTGTTTGATTTTGAATAATCCTAAACTTACTCTCCGCATAAGCATTCATATCGTAGTTATAGCGGTCTAAATGATCGGGAGTAATATTGAGCAATACAGCTATTTCTGCTTTGAAATTAAACATTCCATCTAACTGAAAGCTACTCAATTCTATCACGTAATAATCGTGCGGTTCGAGTGCTACTAATTTTGCAAAACTTTCTCCTACATTCCCGCATACCGCTACATCTAGCCCTGCTTTTTTTAGGATATGATGCGTCATTAAAGTAGTTGTTGTTTTACCATTACTTCCCGTTATGCAAATTTTTACAGCATCAGTATATCGTCCGGCAAATTCTATTTCAGAAATAACAGGAATACCTTTTGCTTTCAATTCTTTAATCAAAGGCACAGAATCCGGAATACCTGGACTCTTTATTACTTCCGCAGCAGCAAAAATTCGTTCTACCGAGTGTTCTTCTTCTTCCCACTCCAAATCATATTGTTCCAGCATGGCTTTGTACCGGTCTTTTATCTTCCCGTTATCAGAAACCAGAACTTTGTACCCTTTCTGTTGAGCAAGAATACCCGCACCGATACCGCTTTCACCGGCACCCAAAATAACGATATGTTTGTTTGTGTTGCTCACTATCTTAGTTTCAAGGTTACAATTGAAAGTACCGCTGCCATAATCGCCACAATCCAAAAACGAGCGACTATTTTAGCTTCGTGAATCCCTTTTTTCTGAAAATGATGATGCAATGGTGCCATTAAAAAAATGCGTCTTCCTTCTCCGTATTTCTTTTTGGTGTATTTAAAATACCCAACTTGCAGAATCACAGAAAGATTCTCCGCTAAGAATACCACAGCAAAAATGGGTATCAATAACTC
>JALWSJ010000212.1 GCA_026993705.1 Flavobacteriales bacterium | reverse complement strand
GATATGTATAGGCGTTGTGGTGCACTCGAAACAGAGTTTTTTTTGATAAAATACAGATAATATTTGAATGTTTTATAAAGTTCGTATATCCTTATGTTTAGATAAAATACAGCGATAAAGATACACGACACCGTGGTAAATTAAGCCACTAACCATACATATAACCGTTATGTATGTAATAAGACTATTTGTTTACATAGAAATAACATAACTTTAATTTCAGATAAGTACATTATTGCTATCTTTGATAAGTGGAGAGAGAATACTTCGTGAGAGAGAATAGTATTCTTATACATATAAATACACAGAAGTATAAGAACATACAATAAAATTAAAATATGAGTAAGAAAAGAAAACAAAGAAAGCCAAGAGCTACTTTAAAGAAAAAAATTACACAAAAAGCAATCAATATATTTGATAGAAATCCCGATAAGTCATACAATTACAAAGAGATTGCTGAAAAATTAGGTTTAGCTTCTGGAAGTGAACGAAAGTTGATGAATGAGATTTTGAGAGAGATGGAAGCTATGGAGTGGATTAAGCATACTGGAAACGGTAAATATACATCGACAAATAATCTTAAAGAAGAGGAACAAAAAGAAGTAACAGGTAAAATAGACTTTAACGCCAGAGGTGCTGGTTACTTAATTGTTGATGGTTTTGATAATGATATTTTTATTCATCCTTCTAACACAGGAAAAGCCTTTCAAAAGGATACCGTAAAAGTTTCGTTACATGCTCGAAAAGGAAAATTGGAAGGTAAGGTTATTGAAGTTTTAGAAAGAAACAAAACAGAGTTTATCGGTACAGTAGAAAAGTCGAAAAATGCTGTTTTTATTCGTCCCGACGATAAAAATATGCCTGTTGATTTTTATATAGAGAGAGGGCATTTACATGGAGCAAAGGACGGAGAAAAAGTGAAAGTAAAACTACTTTCTTGGCCAGGTAAATCAAAAAGTCCTTTAGGGGCAGTTGTAGAACGATTAGGTATGCCTGGTAATATCGATGTGGAGATGAACTCCATTCTTTCTGAATTTGGATTTCCTTATAAATTCCCAGAGAATGTTATTAAGGAGTCTGAAGCAATTAAAGAGGAGGATTACGACAAAGAAGTAAAAAACAGGAGAGATTTCCGAGATGTATTAACCTTTACGATAGACCCCGCAGATGCAAAAGATTTTGATGATGCATTGTCGTACAGAAAATTAGAAAATGGAAATGTGGAAATAGGAGTACATATAGCCGATGTAAGTCATTATGTACAACCCAACACAGCTCTTGATGTAGAAGCCTATAACAGAGGAAACTCAGTTTATTTGGTAGATAGAGTAATACCGATGTTGCCCGAAGTACTTTCCAATCAATTATGCTCTTTGCGACCAAATGAAACCAAACTTACTTTTTCAGCAGTTTTTGAATTAGATAAAAACGCAAGAATAAAGAAAGAATGGTTTGGAAAAACAATTATTCATTCCGACAAACGTTTTGCCTACGAACAAGCCCAAGAAATAATAGAAGGAAGAGCCGAAGACGAAATATTTTCACCTGTGATTCGTGAAATGGATGCTTTAGCAAAAACGCTCAGAAATGTACGGTTGGAAAAAGGAGCATTAAATGTGGAAAGCCAAGAAGTTCGTTTTGTCTTGGATGAAGAAGGAAATCCCAAGGGTATAACCCTGAAAGTATCGAAAGATGCCAATAAACTAATAGAAGAGTTTATGTTGTTGGCAAATAAACGAGTAGCAACTTTTGTTGGTGAACCTGCACCCAATAAGAAAATTATTCCTTTTGTCTATCGTTGTCATGATGAGCCTGATCCAGAAAAGATAGCCGATTTAAAAATCTTTTTAAAAGAGTTTGGTTATGAAATAAAAGAAGTAAAAAACAAACCAATTTCTTATGCTTTGAATAAGGTCATGGAACAAGCAAAGAAAGCGGATGAACTACATATCATAGGTCCTATGGTTATCCGTTCGATGTCAAAGGCAATATATACGACCGAAAATATCGGACACTACGGATTGGCATTTAAATATTATACACATTTTACCTCGCCGATTAGGAGGTATGCAGATTTGTTAGTGCATCGATTGCTTTTTGATAAGCTTTCTCACAAAAACTCCAAAACTGAAGGGTTGGAAGATAAATGTAAACACATATCAGCAACTGAAAAAGAAGCAACCAATGCCGAAAGAGCTTCTATAAAATATATGCAGGTAAAGTATATGAGTGATAAGATAGGAAATGTTTATCATGGTAAAATTACAGGCGTAACCGACTGGGGAATCTTTGTGGAATTGAGCGAAACCAAGTGCGAAGGTTTAGTGCATGTTAGAACAATAGAGGATGGTTCTTATTTTGTTAATCAAAAAACAAAACAATTAGAGTCGCATCAAAATGAACCAAAATTTCATCTTGGACAATCTGTAACTGTTAAAGTTAAGAATGTAGATTTAGTGAAAAAACAAATTGATTTAGAATTAGCAGAAGAATAAGATTGTATGAAAAAAATAATTGTAGAGTTACTCAATAAAGCAAACTTAGCCTACACAGAAAACGATGTTTTAGTAACGATAATACATTTAGTATTCATCGCTATTCTTTCTTTTATTGTTTATTGGGTAACTAAAACAGTTATCTTAAATAAAGTTCATCGTTTTGCAGAGCGAACCCATACGAAGTGGGATGATTTGTTGGTACAGGAACGTTTTTTTAAAAAGTTGTCTGGACTTTTGCCGATAACTATTGTGCTGTATTCTGTCAATTCTATATTGAATCATTATAAGGGGATGATTCCAATATTGAATTCAATCTTAGAAGCTGTTCTTGCTGTAGCCTTTATGAGGGTAATTATTTCCTTTTTGAATGCTTTTCATAAGATGCTAGAAACAAAGCCAAGGTATAAAGACAAACCTTTGCAAAGTTATTTTCAGTTGGCAAAAATAATTGTTTACACCTTCTTTGGCATCATTATATTTTCGGTATTGACGGGTAAAACGCCGATGTTTTTCCTTACTGCAATGGGAGCAATGTCTGCCATTCTATTGTTGATTTTTAAAGATACGATATTAGGGTTTATAGGTAGTATCCAACTAGCAGCTAACGATATGGTTCGTATTGGAGATTGGATAACTATGAGTAAATACGGAGCAGATGGGACGGTAATTGAAATCAATTTGGCTACCATTAAAGTTAGAAATTTCGATTTGACAATCACTACTATTCCAACTTATTCCATGATTTCGGATTCTTTTAAGAATTGGAGAGGAATGGAAGAGTCGAAAGGAAGAAGGATAAAAAGAGCATTAAACGTAAAGATAAGCACGATACGTTTTTGCGATAATCAACTATTGGAAGAGTTGAAAAATATCAAATTACTAAAGCCATATATCGAGGAAAAGCAACAAGAAATAGAACGATATAATAAAGAGCGAAATTTAGATAATTCCAAAGCACCCAACGGAAGAAGCCTGACCAATGTAGGTGTATTTAGAAAGTATGTAGAGTTGTATTTGCAAGAGAATCCAAACATTAGTAAGGAGTTGACTTGTATGGTGCGACAATTAGCTCCTTCGGAAAAAGGATTGCCGATTGAAATTTATGCTTTTAGCACTCGAAAAGAATGGGTGGTTTATGAAGCTATCATTGCCGATATTTTTGACCACTTACTTTCCGTTGTTCCAGCTTTTGAATTGGAGGTGTTTCAATATCCAACTGGTACGGATATTTCTTCTGCTTTAAGTTTAAATAAATAGTGGCAAGGAGTTTGTTTCGGAGATGTAGATGTGTTTCGCGTTAGAGATAGGAGCGGCATCCTTTTGGTTTGTTTGCTTTATGCAAACCAAAAGATATAGCGGATAGCCCGACCCTTTTTTGCAAAAGACACGTTTAGCGAAGCGATATGTGTCTTTTGCAAAAAAGGGGAACGCCCAAGCAATAAAAGATAAACCGATTGAATAAATATTAGAGCAAAAATCATTAATTTAGCAAAATCAATTTGTAAAAACAAAATAACTACAGAGTAATGACAATAAAAAAAGTGATAGCAGTATCGTTGATTTCGGGGATAACTGCTTTTAGTTACGGACAAAAATTAGAAACAACTAACGCAGCAATGGCTTATAAACCATTGAAAAGCAATCCGATGTGGATGATGATGGACAAAGACGGTTCTATGAAAAAAGAATTGTACGATGCCAAAACGGAAATAGATAAAGCTTACGACAAATACAAAGCCTCAAATACGTTAAAACCTAAAGATGAGGCAAAATTGTTCTTTTATAGGGGGATGATTTATTTGGATTATATGATGTCGGCAGATTCTACCATGTTGCCTGAATTGGAAAAAAACGAAGAAGCTTACAATGAAGCAGCGTTTGGTTCTTTAAAGAAATGTAAAGAACTAGATACTCGTGGAATGTATTCGGGTGAAATTGAAGCCAAAATGCAAACGTTAAGAGGACTGTCTTTGCAAGGAGGCGTGGCTTTATTCCAAAATAAGGACTATAAAAACGCTTTAGCATCTTTCGAAGCGGCGGCAGAGTTTTTTGATGTGATAGGTAAAACAGATTCATTGGCTTTATACAATGCAGCGTTAGCAGCTGATAACTTAGGAGATGCCGAAAAAGCATTCGAATACTATAAAAAATGTGCTGATATTGGCTACAAAACAGAATCGACTTATCAAGGAGCAATAAGAAATTTAAACAAGAAAAACGGTGGTCCTTCTGATGAGGTGTTGGCGTTAATCGAGGAAGGGAAAAAGAAAAACCCTGGTAGTATGGCGTTAATCATCGAAGAGTTTAATTACTATATCGGAAAAGGAGACGCAGAGAAAGCTCAAGAAAGTCTTTCAAAAGCAATAGAGAAAGATCCGAATAATCCAGTTTTTCATTACAATATTGGTGCTACGTTTGATGGATTAGCTACTGAAAAGCATAAAGAAGGAAAGCACGATGAAGCCGAATTGTATGCAAAGAAAGCTATAGCTGCCTACAAAAAAGCAATAGAGTTAAAGCCTGATTTTGTGGATGCTTACTATAACTTAGGTGTGTTTTATAATAACGAATCTTTTGAGTTAAATTCATTGATAAATGAAATAAAAGACGAGGCTCTTTACGCAAAAGAAAAAGCCAGAGCAAAAGAATACTTGAACGATGCAATACCTTACTTAGAGAAAGTACACGAGTTAGAACCAAAAGATGTCAATTCGTTGAAATTATTGAAAAGTATATACTTTAACTTAGAAAAAGAAGCGGATTACGAAAGAGTGAACAATGCATTAAAAGAGTTAGGTCAGTAAGAATAGAAATATAATTTGGGCGTTCCCCAAAACACAAAAAAAGAGCATTCCCTTATTGGGAACGCTCTTTTTTTTTGTGTTTTGGGTCGGGCTATCACTACTCACTCTTTTGTGTTGCATAAGTGCAACAACACAAAAGGAGTTCAAACACGCCGTTCTATCCCTAACGTGAATAAAATTGGAAGCAAGAAAGTGAATTTTAGTTTTCTTAGACGATGAAAAATTCTTTTGCTTATGCTCAAAACAACAAACTTTAAGAATTTTTGAACCTTTCTTTTTCTCAATACTGTCGTTGTAAAATTTTGTGGTAACCCGTTACAACAAAAATTTTACGCCTAAGTCTTGAAAAAAATAAATTCTTCAAATTCTCCATAAAGTTTATTGCATTGAGCATAGCCCCAGCTATGGAAAATAATTTTGAAGAAGGATAAGGAAAATAAAAACGCTTTATGCTTTCTATTTTATTCATGTTAGGGATACTCCCGTAGATTCAACAACTAAGTGCAAGTTTTTTCCATT
>JALWSJ010000211.1 GCA_026993705.1 Flavobacteriales bacterium | reverse complement strand
TTGCTTTAAATCTTTTAAAAAATGAAAAAACAGTAAAACAGGGTATCGCTGGGAAAAGACTTAAAGCTGGATGGAATGAAGAATATCTACTTAAAGTTTTAAATATAAAAGTATGATTTTGCCCTGATGAGGAAAACTTTATTCTAAAAATAATTATTTTTAATGTATCTTCGTCCGCTGAATAGTTACAAAAAATCAATCTACACCAAATTTTTCCCCCAGTCTTTCGTCTTAATGTCGTTTACAAATTGTTTTATTTTCTGTTCACTGTTTCGTTTACAGATAAGCAATACGCTTTCATTTTCCACTACGATATAATCCATTAACCCTTCAATGACAGCCGGTTTATCTTTGGGCATAACAATAATATTATCCTTACAATCATAGGTTAATACCCTGTCCCCAATCTTAGCATTTCCTTTTTCATCATGAGGAATATGCTCATACAAAGACCCCCAAGTACCCAAATCACTCCACCCTAAATCAGCAAGAATAACCAATACGTTATCAGCCTTTTCCATGATACCGAAATCAATGGATATACTTTTGCAAAGAGGATAAATTTTGTTTATAAAGTTCTTTTCACTGGAAGTATTATATACAGAAGCATCTGCATTAAACAAAGAAAACAATTCAGGCAAATATGCCGAAAAAGCATCAATAATACTTTTAGATCTCCAAACAAAAATACCCGAATTCCAATAAAAATCCCCGCTCTCAATAAATTTTTCAGCTAAATCCAATCCCGGCTTTTCCGTAAACGTTTTCACTTTCTTTATTCTTTCCGAAACAGTACCGGAATCATCCGTGAATTGAATATAGCCATAGCCCGTATCAGGGCGAGAAGGTTTAATCCCGATAGTAATCAAGAACTCACCGTTTTCAGCCTGTTGCAAAGCCAATTGAATGGTTTCTTCAAAAGCTTCTTGTTTTAAAATCAAATGGTCGGAAGGAGCAACAATAATATTGGCATCCGCATCCTTTTGATGAATTTTAAAAGCCGCATAAGCAATGCAGGGAGCTGTATTTTTACGAGAAGGTTCCAACAAAATCTGGTCATCTTTCAGCTCCGGTAACTGTTTTTTAACTAAATCAAAATATTCATGAGAAGTTACAATAAAAACATGTTCAATCGGACAAATCTTCTCAAATCGTTCCACCGTAAGTTGCAACAATGATTTTCCAACTCCCAACACATCATGAAATTGCTTTGGATAATCGGTTTTACTCATTGGCCAAAGTCTGCTTCCAACTCCACCAGCCATTATTACAACATAATTACTCATCTCTTCAAATATATTTCAAATTTCAAATGTAATAAAAACTATCGAGCAAACGAATTGCATTCTTTAATTTTCCTCAACCAGAATAACAGCAAAAGATTTTAACCAAAAAATAAAGAAACTTTATTCAACTTGAATATCTTTGTTCGTTCAATCATTTAATTGTATGTTAAAATTTTTATCCATAGGAATCGTCATTGCATTTATCGTCTTGATTTACATCTTTAGAAAGAATTTAAGACCTTTCTTCCGCTTTGTAACAAGCAAACTGTTTATCATCAATTTAATACTAGCAGGATTAGCCCTTTTTCTAATTCCTTATTTCACACTACAATACTTAAATGACTACACGAACCACGGCGTAAAAATAGCCGTTCCCAATTTCATCGGTTCAAGCATCGAAGACGTAAACGTATTAGCTAACGATAAACAACTGAAAATCATTATTAGTGACTCTGTTTTCTCCGATGATTTTCCGAAAGGTACTGTCCTCCGACAAAACCCAAAACCTAATTCAGAGAACTACCCTTCTTTTGTAAAACCCAACCGAAAAATATATTTAACCATTGTAAAACAGGGAGGAGAGTACAAAGAAATTCCCGATTTAACAGGCGACTATCGTGTGTCTAAAAAAATTGCAAAAGTACGTTTGGAAATGTTAGGTTTTAGGACCTCCTTTACAGCTGTTCCAAGCCCTGATGATTACGTAATTAAGTTAAAATACAAAGGCAAAGAAGTAGGAAAAGACGACAAAGTTCTAAAAGGTGAAACCATCGAAATTGTACACGGAAATGGAGGTGGAGGAAAACCCGTTATTTTAGAAGATGTAGAAGGTCTAACCGTTTATGATGCCACACAAAAATTATCGCTTGCAGGAATGAATGTAGATGTAAATTATGAAGGCGAAAACATCTCCGCCGAAGACTCTCTTAATTTTGTAGTTCGCATCCAAAATCCTCACCCGAGAAACTTACCAAAACAAATAGTACAAACAGGAACGACAGTAACGTTAATTGCTGAAAAAGGTACTCCAATTGTCAAAGATTCTACGCAAATAACACCAAGCATTACACCGTAATTTTAAAAAGCCATATAAAACAATTTACCTCCCTACAATAAAGTAACTTGTTTATCGTTTGCACTAACACTTAGTACTTTTTACAATGAAAGCATTACTGACCATATTTTTCATATCTCTACTTTCTTTTTTGAGCTTTGCTCAAGAGTACTTATCTCCTTTGCGTTATAATACAGCCATCAAAAAAGAGAAAGAAAAAACGGGAGCAATACACAACACCTTCATTTACTCAATTGATACACTCAACTTACCCATTATCGATGATTTTTCCACTGATAAATTCAAAAAATACGATGCCGACACTACCGATATCAATGTTTCGGACACTACGTGGCACCGTCTAAACATAGGTGGCGTACCCGAACCGATGGGAACAGCCTATATGACGGACACTACTTTTACCTTTGTCTATGATACTGTACCGGGAAAGGGATTCGATTCTATCATCTTGGTCAATAAAATTCCGTTTACATCTACTATTGTAGAAGTATCCGACATAGATCATTATAGTGTGATTACTCAAAATGTAGAAGTATGGCCGGCACATAATTATTACGACTCTTTATGGACAGGCGTAAACCCTGATTTGATTTTGACAGAACAGAACCCTGATTTGGTTCAAGATTCTTCTACGGTTTATTTTGTAGCGTCACTTCCTGAAGATTCAGCCTATATATGGACAGACGCCAACGCTTATAGAAACAATACTTTTGCAATTAATCCGATAACCATTGGAGTTGCTACTTTTGACGGCATCAATCAAAATGGTTATCCTTACGATTGGTCATCGCCTTCTGCTTATGGCGTTGCCGATGTACTAACTTCCAAACCGATTAATTTAGGAACAAAAAACGGAGGAGGAACATATTCTGCAGCGGATTCTATTTACTTTAGCTTTTTATATCAAACCAAAGGGGTAGGAGAAGTTCCCGAATATCAAGATTCTTTAGTATTAGAGTTTTGGTCGCCTGTGTTTGCTCAATGGGAATCGGTATGGCACAAAGGTGGTTTTCCGCAAGAAGATTTTAAAATTGCAATGATTCCAATAACCGATAGTAGATACCTTGCCGATGGATTTAAATTTAGATTTAAAAACTACGGCACATTAACAGGAAGCCTGGACCATTGGCACATTGATTACGTAATTTTAGATGACTTTAGAACGCATGACGACACACTTATGAACGATTGGGCTTTTCAATTGCCTGCACCTTCTTTAATAAAAAACTATACCTCTATGCCTTGGCCTCATTACGAAACAGCACCGTATAATTTAATGAAGACAACGACGAGTGTTACAACTTACAATTCTTTAAATCAGCCTAAAATCATCTTGCCAAGTGGAATTGACTTATTTTACAAAGGAACATTAGTGGATAATATTCCTTATGTCAATTCAGCAGGGAATGTATCGGGATTAAGTTCTTTTGACATGGATTATAACATCTCTTCTACGTTTTTCTTCGATACGATTTTGGCAGATACTTGTGCTGTTTTTGATTTGGAATACACACTAAACACCAATACCACTCCGGAACGGTTAAAAGTAAATGATACTTTGAGAGCTAAACAGGTTTTTGAAAATTACTACGCTTACGATGACGGTACGGCTGAAGCTGCTTACGGATTGGTTTCCAACGGGGCGGAATTAGCGTATAAATTCACCTTACCCAACGGTATCCAAGATACATTGAGAGCGGTTAAAATGTATTTCGTTTCTTCGGTAAATGATGTAAGCAGTAATTTATTCTTTTTGCAAGTTTGGGACGACAATGGCGGTCAACCGGGCAATTTAATTTATACGACCGATGATGATTATACGCCGGTAACTTACACTCCCCATTACGATATTGGAAATAATGTATTTTATGAATATATTTTACCTCAAAAATTGGTTATTTCCGGAACGTATTACGTAGGTTGGAAACAAAGTTCAGCCGACCGCTTGAACATTGGTTTTGATAAAAACATTCTTAACCAAAGTAAGATTTTTTACAATGTCGGTTCGGGGTGGAGCAATACAAGTTATCAAGGTTCCTTAATGATTCGTCCTGTTTTTACTTCTAAAAAGGATTATTTGGTAAATGTTATTGAACATAAAACCGTAAATTCGGTAAAAGTTTACCCGAACCCAACCAACGGAATTTTAAACATCGAAACAGAATTCGGTATCAACAACGGTAGTTTTTCTTTGTTCGATATTACAGGTAGAGAAATGATAAACAAAAAACTTAATCGTAATCTAACGGTTGTAAATACAGAGTCTTTGGAAAAAGGAAATTATATTTTGATGATAAAGGATGATTTTGGGAATGTTGTTGCTCAAAGTAAAGTGATGGTTTGGTGATTTTATTATTGTCTAATATAGTACATTAAATCCGCAAATGAACTTCTATTCCAAAGCTAAACTCCGCATCATTATTGGCAATGCTCGTTTTTCGATACTCACGGTAGCTATGGCTACGCTTGCGTGTCTCAAAACTTTGCTTGACCAATACTAATGCGTATTTTGACTTTTCATAACGAAATCACTTGCGGATTTAAGGTAATATAAGATTGCTTTGCTCTCATCTCAATTGCTTTATACGTCCTTAACGCGAATAAAACAGTAAGCTTTAAAGCGTTTTTTGATTTTTTTCGTCATCATAAAAGTTTTGGTCCTCCTGAGTAGTAACCCTTTATACATCTTCAAAAAATATTTCCATAGCTAGTGCTATGCAAAGATTTTTTTCATTGTCTAAAGAAACTAAAACTCATTTTCTTAGCACTCATTTCACAAGCGTTAGGGATAGAAACGGCATCCTTTTGGGTTGTTGCATATATGCAACCCAAAAGATATAGTGGATAGCCCGACCCTATTTTACAAAAGCAATGTTTCGCGAGAGCGATATGTTGCTTTTGTAAAATAGGGGAACGCCCTAATACTTTTAAAGATAGAAATTATACAAGATAAAGTTAAATTAGTTAATATTGCACTTTGCTTCGTTTAGGAAGATACTAAATAAATTAATGAAGAAACATTTTATATACTTTTTGTCCATTGGGATTTTATTTGCGGTTTCCTTTGCGGTTTCTTGCTCTACGGAAAAAGATGCGTGGCTGAATCGTACTTACCACAATACTACGGCTCATTATAACGGGTATTTTAACGCGGGGGAAATCATCAAAGAATCGATGCAGGATTTTAGAGCGGGACATGTAGAAAATTACACAGAAGTCTTGCCGGTCTTTGTCTATCCGAACGACGAAGAATCGAAAAACCTGTATGCTCCAATGGATACGGCGGTGAGTAAATGCGAAACGGTGATTGCCCGGAACTCAATGCCTAAACTTAAAACCGGACAATACAGAAGAACGGAATGGTGTAAATGGATTGATGATAACTGGTTTGTTATCGGTAAAGCTCAATTTCTGAAGCGTGATTTTTCCGGTGCAATGGAAAAATTCAACTACATTGCCAAGCAATATAA
>JALWSJ010000210.1 GCA_026993705.1 Flavobacteriales bacterium | reverse complement strand
ACTATCGTCTAAGAAAACTAAAATTCACTTTCTATACACTCATTCCACTTGCGTTAGGGATAGAACGGCGTGTTTGAACTCCTTTTGGTTTGTTGCATATATGCAAACCAAAAGAGTGAGGAGTGACAGCCCGACCTTTCAAGAGTAAAAAATAGAGCGTGCAACGGCTATTTTTTATTCTTGAAAGGGAACGCCCAAATAATTATCTGTTAGTACTCAAGTTTACAATACCTTAAATCACTTGCGGATTTAAGGTAATAGAGGAAATACGGATTAGTTTTATTTAATTAGTGAAATTTTCTTACATTTATGGTTTGTAGTAATTTTTAGCAAAGTTAATCCGCGATGAAATATGTTTATGTAATCTTATTGTTTGCAAGTGTTTTGATGAATGTTAATCATCTTAATGCTCAGACTTATGGGAACGAATGGATAGATTATAATCAGAGATATTTTACGCTGAAGGTTTATCAAACGGGGATTCATCGAGTAGAATTTTCGGAATTAAGTTTGGCGTTACAATCTAAAGGAATTGATATTTCTACGATTTCTACTTCTGATTTTCAGGTTTTCGGAAGGGAAAAAGAAGTCGCTTTGTATATAAATGATGGAGGAGACGGAGTTTTTGATGTGGGAGATTATTTTGAGTTTTTTGCCGAAAAAAATGACGGGTGGTTAGATGCTTTAATGTTTGATAATCCTGCATCTGTCGGTGATACTTATTACAGCTTTTTTAACGATACTATTCATTATTTTTTTACATGGAATACCGGAGGAGGAGGAGCAAAGCGAATGCAGGTGGAAAATGATGTGAATTTTTCGACTTATCCGCAAGTGGATTATTGTTGGAAAAAATCCTACGTAAAATATACCGATTCTTACGGACAGGGTAAAAAGTTTCAGGGACTTTCTAGCCCGGTTTATACTGCCGGAGAAGGCTGGATGAGCGGATTGTTGGCTAAAAATCAAACATTGCCTATTGATGTGGGGACTTCAAATATCTATATGTTAAATTCCGGTCTTCAAGCTAAAATTGAGGCGGTTTCTGCAAGTGCTTCGTCATCGTCTTATACCGGGAGTTTTAATCACAATACAAAGATATACTTGAATAATGTGTTAAAGTTTGATACTTCTTATATGGGGTATGAGATGATTAAAAAGAGTTTTTGGGTAGGGTTGGGAGAATTGTCCTCTCCTTTCACAACCGTAAAGTATCATATTTCAAATATAGGACAATTGACGGATTATCAGCGGATTTCATCGGTAACGATTGATTACCCGAGAACGCTTGATTTCGGTAATGCTACTTTGTTTGAATTTGGTTTGCCTTCTAATAGTATAATGGGAAAATATCATGTGTCGGTTTCAAATTCAAGTGTGGTTCACCCTTTTTTGTATGCTGATGATGGTGTGAATGTTTTTAAAATACCGACTGTTCTTAATGGAGGGGAATGGAAAGCTGTAATACCTAATACAACAAATGATTCTTTGTCTTGCTACTGGATAGACTCTGCTTCTTTTATGGTTGTGAATGGAATTGAAGCAGTAACCTCAAATGCAATGTTTACGGATTATAGTCAAAATACAGACGCTAATCCTTACGTGATAATTACTCACTCTTCCTTGATGAGTGGAGCGAGAAATTATGCGTCTTATAGAGCGACGACAGGTTATGACACGTTGGTTGTTGACGTGCAAGAATTGTACTATCAATTTGGTGGTGGAATAGATAAACATTCATTGGCTATTAAACGTTTTTTGCATAAAGCTTATGACTCATGGCAGAATAAACTCGCTCATTTGTTTTTGATAGGAAAGTCTGTTCGTGAAGTAGATGAAGCAAGTTTGGGAGCAAGAAATGGTACTCTTGCTTATCATCGAAACTTAGTACCTTCTTATGGTTATCCGCCTTCGGATAATCACTTCAGTGTTGGGTTAGATGCGAGTACACCGGGTTTTGTTATTCCGACCGGTAGGTTGAGTGTAACTCAAAATCATCAAGTAGAGGAATACTTGAATAAAGTGATGGAGTATGAACAGCAACAAACACCATTTTTGAATTATACCATAGCGGATAAAGAATGGCAAAAAAATGTATTGCTTTTCGGTGGTGGAACGGACAGTTTAGAACAATCACAATTAAATTATTATTTAGAAAACTTTAAGGAAATTATTGAAGATACATTGTTTGGCGGGATGGTAGATTCTTATCTGAAAGATCCGACGATTTCAGTTATCAATACACAAGACTTTTTTGAGGTGCAACAAAAATTATCTGAGGGAGTTTCTTTGATTACTTTCTTAGGACACGCCTCTAACGGAGGCGGATTCAGCCAAAACATAGATAGCCCCAATAATTGGAACAACAATGGGAAGTATCCTTTTGTCATTGGATTGGGATGTTATACCGGAGATGTACATCAACCTGATACTACAAGTTACGCAGAGCAATTGATTCAACCTGTAAACGAAGGAGCTATAGCATTTATGTCAACGGTAAAGCTGGGTTTTGTTTCCTATATATCTAATTATACAACGTTTATGTATAAAGAAATGGGGAAATATCATTATGGAGAAACCATAGGCGAACAAATGGCTTACACGGTAGATACACTTGCCCAAATGATTGGTTTTTCGGGATGGGATGTGATACAAGAAAGTAATTTTAATGGGATGTCTTTACAAGGAGACCCTGCTTTACGATTGAATACTCATCAAGCTCCTGAAATTGTATTAGCGGAAGATAGAGTTTGGAGTGTGCCTACACAAATAGATTTGTCGGTAGATACCTTTGATTTATATGTGGTTGTTACCAACATAGGAAGAGCGTTTAGAGATTCGTTTAGTTTGGAAGTAAAAAGAATTTTTCCAAATGGTTCAGATTCTACTTACACTAAAATTGTTTCCGGATTATTAAATAGAGATACAATTGTTTTTAGAATACCTACGTATCATAACATTGCTGTTGGGGCTAATCAATATATTATCAAAGCTGATTTACCAAATTCGGTAATTGCAGAACATGTAGATGAGTACAATAACAACCAAATCAATTATACCAATTACGTTATATCAAACGGTTTATTGCCGATTTGGCCTTATGATTATGCTATTATCCCTAATCAACAAGAAGTTTTAAAGGCATCAACGATTAATCCGTTTGCCCCCGAAAGAACCTATGTTTTTGAAATAGATACAACGGATTTATTCAATTCCCCATTTAAAAAAGAGCAACGGAGAGTAAGTGGAGGAGGAGTGGTTGAAGCTCTGCCTACACATTGGATTAACAGTACGACTAATCTTCCCGAGATATTAAGTTTTACGGATAGTACCGTTTATTTTTGGCGGTGTTCACCGGATAGTACGGTCAAAACTTGGGTAGAGTCTTCTTTCCAATATATTCCTGAAAAATGGGGGTGGGGACAAAGCCATTTTTTCCAATTTAAAAATAATGCTTATACGAATATAGATTACAATCGAACGACGAGAACATTTGATTTTCATCCGTCAGTAGCACAATTGAATGTGGTTACAAAAATTCACCTAAATACACATTGGACAAGTCCCGAACCTCAGGCAACACTCTGGAAAATTTCAGGAGCAACACAAGATTACGGAGGTTTTGTTTGGCCGGCAATTCATATCGGAATTGTTGATCCTATATCCTTAACTTCGTGGCGGACACCTTGGGTGGACGGAAACGGCAATGTTTTAAATGCCGACCATTGTTTCGGTCAGTTTAACGGAGATCCAAACGTTTGTGGGGGTACTACACTTATGGGGAGAAACAGAACACAGGGGATTTTTATTTTTAATTTTAATTCTCCTGAGCAAATGGACTCTTTAGCAAGTTTGTTGACCAATAAAATACCTGATGGTCATTACATTGTAGCTTATACCTATATACCCAATACTTATACTCAACCCATGTCTTTAAACAGTGCAATGCCTCCGGCTTTATTTTCAGCTTTTCAAAATTTAGGGTTTACGGGCTTAGTGCCGGGAGATGATGATAAAGGCTTTATATTATTCTGTAAAAAAGGAGTGCCGAGTTCTGCTCAAGAAGTTTATTCTCTCCCGATGAGTGGAGGGGTAACATACCCAGCTGTAGAATCACTGGAATTTCAAGCGATTATTCAAGGCTCAAACACACAGGGCTTTGTCAATTCTACAATAGCAGGACCTGCGAGAGATTGGAAAACATTTTATTGGAAACAACACCAAGGAGAGGCTAATACCGGCGACACTACACGTTTACGTCTATCCGGAATCACCGACAACGGTTACGAAACCGTATTGCTCGATACGTTAATGACAACATTTGACTCTGTTCTGCAATTAGAAAATATCATAGATGCCAATCAGTATCCGAGAGCAAGGTTACAAGCGTGGGAAATAGATTCTTCAACGTTCACACCGGCACAATTAGAACGTTGGCAATTAATCTATTCGCCTGTGCCTGAATGTGCCGTAAATCCGCAAAAAGGATATTATTATTCCGTAACCAACGATACGATTTCAGAAGGCGATTCCGTTCATTTTGTCATAGCCATAGAAAACGTTAGTGCTTTCGATATGGATAGTCTAAAAATAGATTATTGGATAGAAGATCAAGGGCATACCCGTCATTATATCAATTATCCGCGACAAGACTCATTGAGAACTGGAGAAGTGTTGCTTGATACCCTTTCTATCTCTACGTTAGGTTACGGAGGTCTGAATGGATTATGGGTAACCGCCAACCCTCGTGTTAGTGGAAATATTCAAGACCAAGAAGAACGATTTTACTTTAATAATTTCGCCGAAAGACCTTTTGCTGTTAACGAAGACAAAACCAATCCGATATTAGACGTAACCTTCGATGGTATTCATATTTTAGATAAAGATATCGTCAGTCCCGAACCTCATATTGTCATAACCTTAGATGACGAAAACAAATTCTTGTTGCTAAATGAAGATGCCGATACTTCCAATGTGCAGGTTTCATTAAGACGTCCAAATTCAGCTACATTTGAACCTTTGCATTACAATGTAAACGGAGAAGAACAACTAAAATGGATTCCCGCAAGTGATGAAAAAAACATCTTTAAAATCGAATATACTCCTAACTATAAGGAAGATGGAATATACACCCTAAAAGTACAAGGAAAAGATAAATCCGGTAATTTCTCAGGCGATTTAAGTTATCAAATATCTTTTGAAGTTATCAATGAATCTACCATTACCAATTTGTTTAATTATCCCAATCCATTTTCTACCAAAACACATTTTGTATTCACCCTCACAGGTAGAGAAGTGCCCGAACATCTGTTGATTCAAATTATGACTATTACCGGAAAGGTTGTTAAAGAAATTGATTTAGCCGACCAAGAAATGTTGAGAATAGGAAACAATAAAACCACCTATTATTGGGATGGAAAAGACGAGTTCGGTGATTATTTAGCCAATGGAGTTTACCTCTATAAAGTAACCGCAAAACTAAACGGTGAAAATATCAAGCACCGAGCAACCACAGCCGACAAAGCCTTCAAAAAACAAATAGGTAAAATGTATTTGATGCGTTAAAAAAATAATTTGGGCGTTCCCCTCATTTGCTAAAACAACATATCGCTCTAGCGAAACGTTGTTTTAGCAAATGAGGGTCGGGCTATCACTACTCACTCTTTTTGCCCTCAAAAGGAGGGGGGCAAAAAGGAGTTCAAACACGCCGTTCTATCCCTAACGTGTGTGAAATGAGTGGTTAGAAAACTAAAAATCACTTTATTTCGTCTCTTTTCAATACTTAAATGCTATAAGTGTAACAAAGGTAAGCGTACGGTGAAGTACGTCTTGTAAGATGATTAAAATACACTGACTTTTGTA
>JALWSJ010000209.1 GCA_026993705.1 Flavobacteriales bacterium | reverse complement strand
ATTTTAATATTAGTAATTTGTTCCTTTAGTAACTCTAATATCTTATCGTACTTATTTAAATCGTGAATCCCATAAATATCTAATTCATTTATAAAATGCTCAACACTTAATGTTATCCAGTACAAATGAGCATACGAACGATTAATCGCCTCTCTATCAACAGGAGTAATAAATGTTTTCTCTAATTCTTTTATTTTATTTTTCTTGCTTTTCTTAGCTTTTTCTATCAAATCAAAAATATTATTTTTTTGATTGACTGTATATTTTAAAACTAATTTTTCAATTATCTCTTCTGTAATTTTACTCTGTTCCTCAAGATCCCCAAAGAAATCAATTTCTTTGGGAAGAACAAACTCTTTTAATTTATCCAAAATATTCATGCTAGCCATAAAAGTAAAGATTAAAAAGTAAAGATAAACTGTAAAAGATAACAATATACAGCCCCTAAAAAAATAGAAACAGGAATATTAAACAACCATCCCTTTACTATATTACTCGCAACTTTCCAACGTACGTGCTTAGGGCGTTCTGCAGCCCCCACACCAACTAAAGTTGTTGTTACAACTTGGGTTGTAGAAGTTGGAGCTCCAATCACTGACGAACCCAAAATTACAGCAGCTGAACCAATTTGGTCAATTACAGAATGATAAACCTGGACTTTATATATTCTAAAACCTACCGTTTTTATAATACTCCATCCACCAAAAAGAGTTCCTAATGTAATGACGGAAGCGCAAGCCAAAACCACCCAGTCAGGCACAGTAAATTCGCTATATACACCTCCTGCAAGTAGTAACATAGATATTATCCCCATACCTTTTTGACTATCATTTGTTCCGTGACTAAATGCTAACCAACTCACCGTTAAATATTGAGTAACGACAAATATCCTTCTAGACTTCATCGAAAGCCTTCTTAAAAAATTAAGAGAAAGTCGCATAATAATAAAACCAACAACAAAACCGGCTAAAGGCGAAAAAAACATTCCTATAACGATTTTAGTAAAACCGGTTAACTCTCCCTGAAAAACTTCACTTACTCCCCAGTTAATTGAACTACTTCCTAAAGCTGTTATCCCACTTCCGACCAAACCTCCTGTCAATGAATTAGAAGAAGATGTAGGTAGCCCTAATTTCCATGTAATTAAATTATACGATATAGCTGCTAAAACAGCTCCAAAAACAACACTAAAAGCTTTGGAAGATTGTACACTGGACAAATCAATAAATTCTCCTATGGTATCAGCAACTGCCAAACCACCAAGAAACGGACCTAAAAAAGTAAATACCGTAACAATTAATATAGCCATCGCAGGAGTCATTGCGTGAGAAGCAATAGCTGTTGCTATCATATCTGCCGCATCATGAAATCCATTCGTAAAATCATAAGCTAGAACAATGAAGACTCCAATAACTAAAATATAAATCATTCTATATTTTGCTTATGAAAATGTTCCACAGTTTGATTTACAGCCTTTTTAACACTAAAAAAACGATAAATACCAATGATGAGAATAATAGGAGAAATCGATAACAAAATATATGCTATAATTCGGTATTCATACAAGGTCTTTATTTCCATAATCGCCACTCCCGAACTTAAAAAAACCATAACGGTTCTAACATAAGCCAAAAAAGAACGTTCGTTTGATAAATACGTCATTTCTATGGTTAATTTTTCTGATAAAGTTAACTTATTCTTCATTTTTAGTCTTTTAAATCAATCTCTTTACTTCCTCAAAAACAATATCCGTAGCTCCTTTGTGTCTTTCTACAAAATGCTTTGCTTTCTCCCCTATTTCTTTTCTTTTATTAATATCGATTAACAGTCGATTTAGTTCTTTTGTAAAAGTCTTGCTGTCTTTCACTTCAATAGCCCCTCCATACTCAATCAACTCTCTACCTTCCGGGTATTTACTCTGTTTATTACCAAAAAAGACAACATTACCAAAAACTGCTGCTTCTAAAATATTATGCAAATCATTCGTGAAACCTCCTCCAATAAAGGCAAAGTCCGCATATTGATAAAGATTAGACAGTAACCCGATATTATCAATTAAAACTACATTTGTATTCCTCGCATTTTCTTCCGTAAGCCCTGAGTAACGAACAGCTGAAGGTACTAATAGTTCTATTTCTTTCAAATGCTTTTCAGAAATATCATGCGGAGCAATAATCACCTTCATTCCTTGATTATTTTTTACAAAATCTGCAATAATTTTTTCTTCCGGTGGCCAAGAACTCCCGACAATTAATAAAGGCTTATTATCTTTAAATTTCTCCACAATTGGAACCGGAGTACATTTCTCTGCATTATCTATTACCTTATCAAAACGCGTATCGCCACATACTTTCACATTTTCAAAATCATTTTTTTCTAAAATCTCTTTGCTTTGTTGATTCAGAGTAAGGATAGCGTCTATCCCCTGTAAAATTGAGCGTTGCCACTTACCATAAGGCTTAAAAAACAGCTGATTTTCTCTAAAGTTACAAGAAAAATAAACAATGGGCGTCAATCTTTTTTGTAACTCATCCAATAGATTAAACCAAAAATCATATTTTACAAAAATCGCTATATCCGGATTAAGAATATCTAAAAATCGCTGAACATTGTTAGGCGTATCTGCCGGCAGATAAAAAAGCAAATCAGCTTTATCATACGTTAAACTATTCTCATACCCCGAAGGACTAAAAAAAGTAACCACAAGCAAATAATCTTCAAATTCTTTTGTACTCTTTATTCGCTCAATCAAAGGCTTCACTTGCTCAAATTCTCCTAAAGACGATGCATGCAACCAAATCAAAGGACGACTCTCTTTTCCTTCTCTAAACGACCGCAATTCATCTTGCCAACCCTCTCGCCCTTCAAGCCATTTTTTCGCCTTTTCATTCCCTAGCAGACGAGCAACTTTCACTCCTGTTTTATAGGCTTTTATTCCGGTATTGTATATTAAATTCGACATATTAATCAACGTAAAACTCTTCAGGAACTTTTCTGTAAATCGGAAAAATCCAGCCTGCCCTCAAACCTATTAAAAATTCAAAACGTTTATCATGATACTCACCATATCCCATCTGATAATCCCGCATACCTTTAGTAAACCCTTCCGTTACTTCAATTCCAAAATGAAAATTCACCCGCTTATTGTTACTAAAATTTTGATAGCCGATATATTGTTTCAATACCAACCCCATTGTTAATCTGTCCACGTAAACCAAATTCGGCTTAGTCAAGGCAGGCACTTTGTAATCTTGATTCTCTACACGTATTTTATGATGCATAAAACCGACTCCTACTTTTGTAATAATTCCGGAATTCATATTTTTTCCCACCACCGGAAAAAGTTTTCCCGCCATAAGCACCTCTGTAAAACCTCTCTCATACATATAAACAGCCACGGCATCACCATATTTCTCAATGATATATCCTTCCGTCGTTCTGATAAAATCTATGATAGAATCTTCCTTAATCTTATTGCCGAACAAAAAACAACCTTCAAATTCAAATTGCCAATTCTTAGCCGTTTTAATCCCGAAGTTTATCCCCACATTATTCGTAAATCCAAACCTTTTACCAAAATCACCCCCCGGCAGTTGCCCCGAATAACTCAACCCGAAAAAAGGAATACGCAATACTTCCTTACGCAAGTTTTGAGCAAAACCATTCAGAAAAATCAAAAAATAAAAACAAAACAAACTATATTTTAACATAGCAATCAAACGATATTAAACATTAAATATTATCCGAAGCAAACCATTCGGCATAACTAGTCGCCGTTTCCCTCAAAAAAGCAGAATGCAACTCCACATCGCCTTTCAAATGCTTTTGAATCATAGTAACAATATCAATCAGCATATTTTCGCAAGTCGGCTGATAATCCACAAAGCGCGTCCGGCTGTTACTCTCCTCAATTCCCCTAAACCTCGAATCTTTCCGCAAAATCAACCGATGGTCAAACTCATTATACACATGTTCACGCACAATCTTTTTAATATCCCCGAAATCCACCACCATACCGCAATCCGATAAGCAAACATCATCCGACGGTGTACCAATCAACGTAACCTTCAAATGATATGAATGCCCGTGAATATCCTTACACTTCCCCTCATAACCATCTAAAGCATGAGCCGTCTCAAAATCAAATTCTTTCGTTATTCTAATCTTCATAAACCATATTCTTTTTAAAGCTCTATAATCATTTGGGCGTTCCCATTATGGCATAAAAAAGTAGTTTCGTTGCACTACACCACTTTTTAACGCCGTAATGGTCGGGCTATCACTACTCACTCTTTTGGTTTGCATATATGCAACAAACCAAAAGGAGTTCAAACACGCCGTTCTATCCCTAACGTGGAATGAAATAAGTGCAAGAAAGTGGAATTTGTTGTTCTCAGACGATGAATATTTTATTTTCATAGCCCCAGCTATGAAAATAAAATATGAAGAGGTTATTTACAGATTGAATATAAAAGTGAAATTAGTTTATTTTCTTTTCAATCTAGGCATTTTTAAGAAGCATAGCCCAAGCTATGGTTCGCAAAAATAACGACGAGTGAAATGAAAAGAACTAATTTTTAACTTATAAACAAACTGTAATTAACCTCATTAAGTATGAGGGCGACAAAACCGCTTTATGTGGTTACTTTCATTTCATATTAGGAATACTCCAACTAACGTAAAAATATAACACTGATAATCAAACAATTATAAAATAGACAATATTTTTACGTTAGCTCAAAAACTCAACTGTTTTTTCACAGTCGCTTAATAATCCCTAACGTAAGACATTAAAAGATTTCAATCTTATAACATTTACGAAAACAAAGGTAACCAATCTAAAGAAACTAAAAAGAATGCGAAAACATTATTACCGGATAAACTAGCCTAACTCAAAAAAACAAATCAACAACGTACAGGCTTACTGATTCCGAAAAGCAACAGAAAAGCCAACAAAGCATTGTAAATAATGATTTCAAATCCAAATTTATACATCCCGAAAATCCCCGGTTCATCAGGTTCAACTCCGGGAGCTCCAGCAGAATAAAACCATAACACACCGATAATAAGAGGAACTAAAAAACCAACAATAGGAACCAGTGTGTCATTCAATTTTCGCTCAGTCAATATACCAAAGAAGAACAAACCTATCAAAGGACCGTAAGTAAATCCGGCAAACTTCATCAATAACCCAATCGCCGATTCCTCGGTTGCATATTTTAAAATTAACACCACCGCAATAAGGACAGCAGACATAGCCACGTGAACCATTTTTCGAGTTTTCTCTGCTTTTTGCTCTTCCATTTTTTCTACGGAAAGAAAATCTACCGAAAAAGAAGTCGTTAAAGAAGTTAATGCCGAGTCTGCACTACTGTACGCCGCTGCAATTACTCCTAACAGAAACAAAATCCCCGTTGCTAAACCTGTGCTTTCATCCATAGCAATGGAAGCGAACAACAAATCGGACGAAACATTTTTACCTACTCCCGTTTGTTCCGAATAAAGATACAACAAAGCTCCTAAAGACAGAAAAACTAAATTCACAAGTACTAATACAACCGCTAAACTCAACATATTCTTTTGAGCTTCCTTGTAATTTTTACAACTCAAATTTTTCTGCATCATATCTTGGTCAAGCCCAGTCATCCCCACAGTAATAAAAACTCCTCCCAAAAAGTGCTTTATAAAATGATTACTGTTGTTTATATCATCAAAAAAGAAAATTTTGGAATAAGCACTATCTTCAACTGCTTTTATTACGCCTCCTTTTTCGTGTAACCCTAACAAATCACTGATGATATACACGGTTAAAAGAACCGACCCCAACATAAAAAAGGTTTGCAAGGTATCTGTCCAAATAATTGT
>JALWSJ010000208.1 GCA_026993705.1 Flavobacteriales bacterium | reverse complement strand
CTTATAAATGGCTACTTGATGTATTGAATCGTATTCCAGAACATAAAGCAAATAAATTATTTGAGTTATTTCCTCAAAATTGGAAAGAACTCAATAACGAATAACATGTACTTTACCGTACGCTTACTAATAAACAACAAACCGTTACGATTGAAAAAGGAAAAAGCATAGCGGTAAATTGGCAAATATACATACCTAAAGGATACTCCGCAATAAGTTACCGCGTAACGGCTAAGGCAGGTAACCATAGTGATGGTGAAAAAAAACAGCTACCTGTATTAACGAACCGAATGTTGGTAACCGAATCCTTGCCTCTACCGGTACGAAGAAAAGGAACTAAAAAGTTTACGTTTACAAAACTCATACAACAAAACAACGACTCTAAAACGCTTGAAAATCACAAATTAACGTTAGAGTTTACTTCCAATCCTGCTTGGTATGCCATTCAAGCACTTCCATACTTAATAGAATATCCGTACGAGTGTGCGGAACAAACGTTTTCTCGTTTTTACGCTAATTCCATCGCTGAATATATCGTACTTTCCAATCCGAAAATAAAACGTGTATTTAATAACTGGAAGAACTATGATATAGATGCTTTTTTATCTAATCTTGAAAAAAATCAAGAGCTGAAAGCTCTGATTTTGGAAGAAACGCCTTGGGTTCTTAATGCCACAAATGAAAAAGAACGCAAAAAAAGAATTGCCTTATTGTTCAATTACAACAAAATGAGTGCGGAAAAAGACAGAGCTTTAAGAAAACTGGAACAACTGCAACTATCGAATGGCGGTTGGCCTTGGTTTAAAGGTATGAAAGTGAATCCGTATATTACACGCTACATTGTTAATGGATTCGGTCATCTTAAAAAACTTGGCGTTATTGATAATTTGAACACGCCAATATTACGAAAAGCTGTTGTTTTCTTAGATAATGAAATGAATGAAAATTATCAAAAACTCAAACAGGAACATCCAAGTAAATATAGAAAAGAGCAATTTATAGAGGGCAAACACATCAATTATTTATATGCTAGAAGTTTTTACGAAAATATACCTATTCAGTCCAATCATAAAGAAGCCTATGAGTACTTTTATGAACAAGCTAAACAATATTGGACAACCTTTTCTCTACGCAGTCAAGGAGAACTCGCATTAATTATAAAACGACGCGACGAACAACCATTTGCCGATAAGATTATAGCATCGTTAAAAGAACGGGCAACTACCGATGAGGAAATGGGTATGTATTGGAAAACAAATACAAACGGATATTTTTCAAACCAAAGAGCGATTGAAACACAAGCACTTTTAATAGAAGTTTTTGATGAAGTTGCTAATGACCAAAACAGTGTCAACGATATGCGTGTTTGGTTGCTAATACAAAAACAAACGACGGATTGGAAAACTACAAAAGCTACGGCTGAAGCTTGTTATGCTTTACTCTTAAAGGGTACGGATATACTCACCGAAACCGATATTCCAACTATTCAGTTAGGAAAAACAAAAGTAGATATTCCTCACACCGAAGCAGGAACAGGATACTTCAAAACAAGTTGGTCGAAAGAAGAAATAAAACCTGAGATGGGTGAAGTACGTGTCACGAAAGCTAAAAACTCGGTAGCATGGGGTGCATTATATTGGCAATATTTTGAAGACTTGGATAAGATTACTCCGCACGACACACCTTTAACAATCAAAAAAGAACTGTATATTTTACAAAATACCTCATCCGGAAAAAAATTGTTTCCTATAAGCGAAAACCAACCGATTAAAATCGGCGATAGAGTTAAAGTAAGAGTAATTATCCAATCGGATAGAACTTTGGAGTATGTTCATCTAAAAGATATGCGTGCTTCAACTTTTGAGCCTGTAAATGTAATTTCAGGATACCATTGGCAAGACGGATTGGGGTATTATCAAAGTACAAAAGATGCATCAATGAATTTCTTTATCAGTTATTTAAGAGCCGGAAAATACGTTTTTGAATACGAATTAATTGCTACGCAAAAAGGAAACTTTTCTAACGGAATCACAAGTATTCAATGTATGTATGCTCCTGAATTTACTTCGCATAGCGAAGGGATTCGGATTGAGGTGAAATAGGAAGATTTACGATTGCGTTAGGGATAGAAACGGCATCCTTTTGCCCTCCTTTTGGAGGGCAAAAGATATAGTGGATAGCCCGACCATTACGGCGTTAAAAAGTGGTGTAGTGCAACGAAACCGCTTTTTTATGCTGTAATGGGAACGCCCAAATCATTATCGTACTCCTGTATCGTACCATGTTCTTCTTCGTTGTAATTTCAGGTCTTGTAACATGGCTGATTTTACGTTTATTTGTATGCTGTAACTTTTCATATATCCGAACGGGATCCAATGAAAGACCATTTCCCAACAGTGCAAATCTCTGCGAATATCTACGGATGAAAAACTGAATTTTTGTTTTACTATATCGTAATTTGTGGTGTAATTTATCATCCAATTTTCGGTAATTTTTAGGTCGCCCCTTACTCCTATTGTCTGCACAAATATTGTGGTGTCTTTTTTGGTTCCGTCATTATTCCTTCCTATCGTTCGGTTGGTGGAAATTTTATAATTCAGGTTCAGATTCCACGGTACATTAAAGTCCACATAGGCACTTTGATTGCTGTTGACAGCGTCCAACTCTGCTTGCGTGCCACGCGTACTTTGATACTTGTCTTTTTTGCCTTGTTTGCTTCTTAAATTCATTCCTAAGGCAAAATTTGTATTCATTATCGTTCCTAATTTCCCATTGTAATCGACATTATAGATATCTAACCTTCTGCCTGTTGTATCGTAAGCATAAGGGTCGATGGTTACTCCAAATCTTGTATTTATATTCTTGAATAACTTTGTTCGTCCGGTTATATTGATGTTACTTAAATTGAAGGAATCGGCTAATAAATTGTAGTTTGACGATAGATTTAGATTGTCTAACAAACTCATTTTTTTATACGTGTTATCGGAAGTATCGTTATGAATATCTTTATATTTCAGTTCGAACGAATTAATCAAACTAATAGCTACTATACCTGATTCGTTTGAGCTTGGTGCTCCATATACTCCTATTTTATATCTGTTAAACTGCTGTTCTTTTCCGTTTTTGTCGATATAAGTTTTGCTGTAAGGATTTTTAGGACGATAGACAAAACTTGCATTTGGGGTAATACTATGTCTGATTTTAGATTGACGTTTGCCTTGCAGAAATTTAGCAAATTGATAAAACCCGTATATTTTGGTCGTTAATCCTACGGAAAAATTTTGCGTGAACGGCATTGAAAATCGTTCTGTTGTATCCGTAATAACTGAATCGGCTACATCATCGTAGTAAATATTAATATCCTCAAAATAGTTATAGAGGGTGAACCCATAAGAAGGGGTTAATGTGAATTTCTTTTTCAATAATCGTAGAGAGGACGTTGCTCGTATATCGTGCTTTGCTCCGTATTGCATGTTATTTAATAACTCTTGGTTATCGAAATTATTAGAAGAATCTATTTTTGCAGAAGTTATATTTTTAAAATTAAGTGCGTATGTCGTTCCGATTTGTTCGTACCAACGTGGTTTGCCAATATGCGATTTTCCCAATAACTTCCCCAAATAAAAACGGTTAATATTATAACTGGTTTCCGGTAGCGTAAACGTTACTTTTTGATTATTTTGATTGTGCCGTAAGTTTATGTTTAGATTGCTCTTTACCGCTCCGTTGAATCTCCTGTTCCATCCTACATTTGAATTAAAGTTGTTGGATAGATAATCTTGCGGATTGAAGTCGCTGTAATTGTTTTTAAAGTTGTTTTTCTTTCCGTAATTTACATTGGCTTTAAAAGTGGAATTGGGCATGGCTTTCGGGTCTTGATTGTGTCGCCAACGAATAAAAAATACTTTTTGTTGTGTATAATCAGGAAAACCTTTGTCGCCGTTTTTTACATTTTGATAACTCACTTGCAAACCTCCATTATAATGATAACGGTTATTGTATTCCACAATTGTTTTAGCTCCCCAACTTCCTTTGGAATAAATATCACCCAAAAGACTTACCGCCAACTTATCGGCAAAAGGCGACCATTTTCCGTCTTTTCTTTTTTTGAATTTGTAGTAATAACCTCCTCCCAACAGATAAAATCCCAACCTTGGTGAGTTCCCAAACGAAGGAATGACGATTCCGTTCGTTCCGCTTTTTTGATTAGGAAAATACGCAAAAGGCAATCCCAAAGGCGTAGAGACATCGGAAACAAATAAATTTACCGGCCCTGAAATAATTTTATCATCGGGCTTAATAATCGCCTTTCTTAATTTAAAATAATAGTGCGGATGATCTAAATCGCAGGTTGTATAAAGAGCTGTATCAATGTGTATTTCTTCGTTGGCTTGCCGTTTAATTTTACTTCCGTGTATATAGCCCTCGCCTTCTTGCATCTTTACGTGATAAGTAATTCCTCGTTTTGAATTAAAGTTAAAAGCCAAGCTATCGGCGTGAGTAACAACATCACCATCGCTCAATTCAGGCACACCGACTTTATTACCGGATGAATCCGTACATTCCCTAGCCTTTACCACTTGAGTTTTAAAATCAAACTCGATAAAGCAAGCATTTAGTTCAAAATCTCCGTATTCTACATAAGCATTGTTATATAGGTATGCTTTTTGATTCTTCATATCCAACTCAAGAGAATCGTCTGCTTGATAGATTAAAGGATATTCCAATTCACTGCTGACAATGGAATCCTGAGCAACGCCGGAAACACAAATGTTTATCAACATGAGAGCGAGTATAACAAAACGGAGTATCGAACGAAATCCGTAACTATTATTGCTATGTTTGTGGGTTACTATCAAAGTAGAAGCTAAAAACTGAATATATGAAACTCTTTTTGTTTAAATATTATGCGAAGAAACGGAATTTTTCCTTTTTTCTTGTCATTGCCTTGCTTCTGTTTGTAAATAATTTTCATTCCCAAACAAAAATGGGGATAAAAACAGTAGTGATTGATGCCGGGCACGGAGGGAAAGACCCCGGAGCCATCGGCATTCATAAAGTAAGGGAAAAGGACGTAGTTTTGGCTACGGCTCTCAAATTAGGGGAACTCATCAAAAAAAATTATCCCGATGTAAAAGTCATCTACACGCGTAAAGACGACCGTTTTATCGGATTGGCTGAACGTGCAAGCATAGCCAACAAAGCCAAAGCTGATTTGTTTATATCACTGCACTCTAATGTTGCCGCCAACAGTAATGCTAGAGGTTTTGAAGCATGGGTTTTAGGGTTACACAAATCACAAGCGGCACTTAACGTTGCCAAATTAGAAAATTCTTCTATTTTGATGGAGGACGGTTATAACAGTAAATACGAATCGTTTAACCCTAACGATCCTGACTCTTATATTGTATTAAGTATGCGTCAAAATGCTTTTTTAGACCAAAGTTTAATGTTTGCCGACCTTATCGTTAAAGATGCTGTCAACAGTATTCACGTAAAAAGCAGAGGCGTAAAACAAGCCGGATTTGTCGTTTTGTATAGAACAACTATGCCTTCAGTTTTAATAGAATTGGGCTTTTTATCCAATGCAGAAGAAGAAAAATTTCTAGGAAACCAAGAGGGACAACAACAATTGGCACAAACCATTTTCAATTCGTTTTCCAAATACAAAGAGCGTAGAGATAAAATAGACGGCGTTGTTTCTCAATCATCAACAAATAAAAATAATACCAATAGCAATGCCGGAACTACCGATATCAAATTCAGAATACAAATCGCTACGTCTCAGAAAAAAGTAGAAACAAAACCTTATAATTTTAAGGGAATAAAAGATGTAGATATGTATATTAGCGGAAAATTTTACAAATACATTGTAGGGAACTATGATAATGTAGAAC
>JALWSJ010000207.1 GCA_026993705.1 Flavobacteriales bacterium | reverse complement strand
TTTTTGAAGTCTAAAAACACGGTTCATAAACTCAACATCAATATGATGGTTATCGCCTAGCAGATGCACCCATTTACGCATCAAAGATTCATCTAATGCCCCTTGGTATTTCTGTTTAATCGTATCAATGCCTGCATGCAGAACATTAAACGCACTCAGGTCAGTAAAATGCTCCTCCTCATTGCAGAAAATTGACCCTTGAGCATCAGGCTCGTAAGTTTGAACATTAAGCCTATTGGATAGTTTTAAGTTTTCGTACATGGTATTAACTCCCTGTTGTCCTTTGTTGTCTCTTGTTGTCTCTTGTTGTCGCTTAATTTTTTAAGCATTTTTAGAAGTGTTAGCGTGTTACAAGCACGCTAAGCGGTGCCGTCTGTGGTTTATTCGCTACGCTCGGAAACCACAGACGGCACCGCATTAACTGCATCTGGTACTGCATTAGCTAAAGATGAAAAACTTGCCCCTGAATCCTCCTTCACAGGCTCCAAAACAAATTGATGGTCTAAATTGATTGAAATACCGGCTCCAAGAATCCGACAATATTTAAAATTACAGACCGCAGGAGCCGAAATCGAATAACCTTGATAATCAAACATTAAAACCGACTGAGTGCCGTATTGAATGTATCCAGATAGATAAACAGGCTGGAACGCAAAACCATCAGGAATAAAGCCGTATTGACGCTTTAAAAGCGATAAAACACGAGGAGGCACATCAGCATCACCATTAACGGAATCATGCGATGATGAGCGTTTAATAGAGGTTTTAGATACTGCATCAGAAGAGGATTGAGAAGAAGACGGTATATCAGTTAATGATTGTGAAGAATCGGACTTATCAGATTGTTTTTTTATGACTAAATCAGAAGTTTCAGGGTTAAAAAATTGAACCGTGTTGTAAATTCCATAAATAAGAGATAAAGGGGCAAAAATAGCGATGAAGATAAACTTTTTAGTTTTAAAGATTGACGGATTACCATCACTTCTAAGCTCTTTGACACTCACAATACTATCTTTAGCCATAGTATTACTCTTGTAATACCGATATACCTTTTTATCGTAAACCCCCGTAAAGGTGTTTAAAAGGTGTTGTTTGCTTGGCTTATTGCCTGTCACGAACCCACTGTAAACTTCAAGCTTGAAACGATTTGAAGCACCAACAACGGAGAGCTTCGAACTTCTATAAGTCGTCTCGACCAGTTGACGGAAGAAGTTAGCAATATTAGAAAGGTCTTGCGTGACTAAAACTATTTCAGTTGATAACCCACTTTCGCCCACCATGTGACGATGCATTGAAAAGAATTTTTTATGAAGGTCGTTAATCATGTGTGCCTTTAAACCAGCCGCCCATAAAAGTTGAGCTTCATCAAAAATATAGACCGCACCCGCTTTTATATTCTGAAAAAACTCAACATCATCTTTAAGTTTTTCAATATCAAAATAAGTAACTTTTGGATTATCGAAATCAGCGAGATTTTGAAGCGGAATATTCGTAACAATCTCACGACCTGAACGCAAAGCGGGAAGAATAACCCTTGATACGACATTGTAGGACTTCCCTGAACCTGGCAGTCCGACAAAAGCAATAATGGACATTAAACAAGCTCCCTTTAATTAACTATGCCTAACCAATGATAGGAATACGCCGAATAATAAAACGCAGAGTGTAAGCACTCATAACAACAGAAACGAGATAAGGAAGATGAAAAAAATTAGCGAGATAACCAGCAAATCCCACAAAACTAGCAGAAGAAGAAGAAACAAAATCAGGCACAGGAATGGCTAATAAAAAATCAGCGATAGCAGTAAGAACCGTTGAAACTAAATAGACGAATAAACCATAAAGACCATTTAAAAAATTATCAATCATCATAAACACCTAAGCACTAAGAAAGATACGCAGAGCAATAAAAGACCATGCAACTATTAAAAAAGGAGAAAGAACAGGAGCGGCAGAAGAAAATAAATCACAGTGAGAAGAAAAAGAGCCTTGATAATTTAAAAATGGAATATCAACAGGAACGGGTTGACATTCACCAGAGGCAGAAATAACGACATTAAAAAAAGGTGATTGATTAAGACGGGCATAAAAATTATTAAACGCATCTGAAATGCTTTGAGGATTGGCATATTTAGATGATGGTTTAGATAAATCATCTCGAAGACCTTCGACAGCCGTGGCAGTCCGTTGAGCAGTATCCTCACGAGCGTAATCGGTAGGAATATCAACCTTTAAAGAGTCCAATTTAGAGCTAATATTATTAAGCGTTTGATTAGTGGTAGCTAACCCCGAATGAGTGGCAGAATCCGAAACGGAAACAACACCAGAAGAATTATCAAGTGGGTTGCTAGACTGCTGATTAGGGGATTGATTAGAACTTTGATTATTAGCCGTCTGCTGATTATTAAACTGCGAGACATCAACAGGTTGCCCATTAACTGAAACTGATTCAAGCGGAGCAGATGGAACAGTAGGTTGAACATTTACGCCATAATATTTATTAAGAACCGCCGCAATCTCAGGCGTTACAGCATTTTGAGATAAATACATATTATGCGTTACAGGGTCTTGAATTAAAGCACCTTGTAAAAGCTCTTGATGATTTTGAACAAGATTATCTAACTCTGAACCAGTGGCAGGCTGGACAGTCTGAGCATAGTCATTCCAAGAACCATCATCAACGGAAGTATCAATTAACACAGGTCTATTGATAGGATTACCTTGCCAATCATAAGCCTGATAAACATTAGCCATGCCGGACGATACGACAGTTTGAGAATTATTGCCGGACCATTGTTTTTTTGTATAACCAACCGTTTTTAATTTTTTGATATAACCACCATCTGGAAGATAGTCAGAAGGAACAGATGGCGTATGAGATGTTGAAAGAGTGCTTAAAATTTGACCAGAGATAATTTCATCTTTGGTACAAGAATTAACATCACAACCAGCCCCGCCATCAGAAGCAATATCAGAATTAACCAAATCAGAATGCGAGCTTAAATACGCATCGACTTGAGTAGGTTCGTTCACATTAAAATCCTGAACATTAGTCGGATATGAAAAGTTTGAAGAATAAGGAGACTGAGCAGGCAAACCTTTTGCATACTCTGAATTACTACCGAAAGCTAAAGCTTTATCAATCCTTTGCTTATTCCAGTCATATAAATATCCCGCAAAAATCAAGCCCCCAGCTATAAAAACCCCCATCGGAGAAGGAGGGAATAAAAACCTACCAGCAGTTAATAAAATACGACCAAAACGAGCAGATGAAGCAACTTTGACTTCAACCATAGGGTCATTAGCCGCAAAGCCTGCTAACCTTAAATTAACCGCACCTGTTGAATCAGAAGAAAGTGATGAAACTTGAAAAGATTTAGACGCCGCAAGAGCATCAGCATTAACAAAAGAAGAATAAAGAAAAATAAAAGGGATAAAAGAATAAAAAAGTAAAACTTTTAAAAATCTTTGAAAAGATACCATGACAGAGCAACCCCGATAATAAAAAATAAAAAGTAATAAAGTGATTCCATAAAAGTAACTTAAGTTAAAAAAGACGGGGGAAGACAAAAGGGAAAGCCCCCGCCAGAGACAACATTAAGGATTAAGAGCGTTTGATTGCACCCAGAACGAAGTTAATACCTTTGATAGTGACATAGATACCGACCACAGCGGCGGCAACAGTCATTAAAGCACCTGAAACAGACGAAAAGTCAACGGCAGAGGTTAGAGTTGAAAAGTCCATATTTTAATCTCCTTTTTAAACAGACTTTATAAATTTAACTATGACCTTCAAACCGAAAGCCATAGCGAACAAAACCGAGGCAAAGACGAAGCCAGAGCCTACGGCATTCGCTATCAATGTCGGGTCTAATTGACTTATATAAGTGACATCAATAGGCGAATCGGGTACGGGCTGTAAAAGTAAGTTACCTTTACATTTAAGAAAACCCGTGGAAGTGGTGTAAATTTCTGATGTATCTTGAACATCACAAATCATTGTGTATTTCATGGTTAATAAATTTCCTCTTCATCATCAAGATAAAGAGCATCACTATCATCAGAAAAACCTAAAAACCCCTGAATATCTGATAAAGATGAAAATATATAATCAAAAAGAGACGCACTATCATCGTTTGAGTCTTCTAATTCACAAACACGACCTACAAGCTGGTCAATACGATCATCATAATCATCATCATTGTTATTATTACCACCACCACCAAACAAACCGAACATAAAAATATCCTCCAGTAAAAACCCTCTTTAGTGGACAGGTAGGGAGCTTAAACCAACCTGCCCACTGAAAAAAGCTTTGGTTTAACTTGAAGTCATCAACTTGTTGGAGAACTTTAGCAAGCCTGCGGCTTGGAGGGGGGAGTTCCCCCCTTACCCCCCCCAATGACTGCCCAAGATGACTTTTTTCCGCTTCGCTCCAAAAAGCCATCTTGGGCAGTCTTCATATCTTGGGGGGTAAGGGGGTCACAAGCCGCAGGCATTGCCTTATTTCTCCAACAAGTTGATGACATTAAAAACCATTAAGCCGCCCTTAACAGTTGATTCAAGTTCCACATTGATAGGACAGGGGAAGCTTTTAGCTTGCTTTAATTTGTCGATAATTTTTTGGGCAAGCTGAGAAGATGAACCGCCGTCTTGTGGAACGATTGACATTTTGGCGGGCTTCCGACCAACAACCGTCATACGCTCTGAATGCTCATTAATAATCGTGTCGTCCAAGATGTAGAGATTTGCCCAAGTTTGCCCTGAGTCTTCAAAAACGCCGTATTGGGCATAAAGAACGTTAATAGTAGATTGGGTTTTCATTTTTCATTTACTCCATTTTTTCGGCTTTGCAATTCTCTTTTTTCGCTCTTGCGAGACAATCAGAAGTTAGCTTTGCCACATTGATATAAGTTATTCGGTCAGAGACTTTGATAATTGGTAAAACCCCTGAACCAATCAGGCGTTCAACGGTCTTAACACTTATGCCCGTCTCATCACTGAATTTCTTTTTGGTCAATATTGGAACCGTGACGCTAAACATGATTAGGAAACCTCAACCATTTCGTAACCCTCACCACGAATAGCACGGGTTTGACTTTCAAGGTCAGAAAGCATTGAGGAGAGGGCATTAAAAGCATTTAGAGCCTTTAACGAGTCTTCATCAAGCAACGACCCATTGAATAAAGGTAATTTCTCAGATAACTGTTGTTTCTGTTGACGAAGGTACTCAATCAAATCAAGAACCTCAGAATCTGAAATTGAAACGCTGTATTCACCGTAAGTCATGGTTAAGCTCCCCTTTTTTTTAGTTAAGCGACAATAAGCCCCAATAAGGTATAATTAAGAGACATTAGACAAGTAAGAATTAACTTGTAAATATCTACAATTCATATTTTACATACTAAGCAATAAACTACAAGTAAAATATTACAAATTGGTATAAAATGTTTTTATGGAAGTTATAAAAAGAATTAAGACACTAAGAGAACACTTAAAAATGAATCAAGTGGACTTTAGTCATAGTTGTGAACTTGGAAATTTTGACATCACAAACATAGAGAATGGTCGAAAGGTACTAAAGTACGAAATTATTGAAAAAATCGCAGAAAAATACCCAGAGTTTAGGATTTGGTTACTTACTGGTGAGGAATTTCCAGAAGCAGGACAGATTAGCCCAATGACAAAAGAGGCGATGGAGCGTAACAAAATCGAAGCCTAGCCGCCCGAATCGCCTCAAAGTGGGTATTAAATCACAAGAAAAACGAATAACCAAATTACCACCCTTACCAAGCTTTTAAAAGTAATTTACCCTTTAAAATCAATAAGTTATAGCTGTGATTAAATTTGTAATCAGTAGGTTGGGGGTTCAAGTCCCTCTTTCGGCACCATTTTTAGA
>JALWSJ010000206.1 GCA_026993705.1 Flavobacteriales bacterium | reverse complement strand
AAAGTAATCTCAAATCTATTAATGCCGACCAGAATTAGATGGAAAATAATCGAAGTGCCTAAAGACGAGTATAGTGGACAACTTAATTTATTGTTCAACTAAAAAAAACGGGGGATGGCTAATTTAAAGTTAATATAGACTCAATAATATTTCTATAGATGGGCTCTGCAAAGAAAATATTCATCGTCTGAGAACTATAAACTCCATTTTTCTTGTTCTTATCAAAAATTCACTTTTTATCCGCCAATTTCACTCGCGTTAGGGATAGAACGGTGTGTTTGAACTCCTTTTGTGTTGTTGCATATAAGCAACACAAAAGAGTGAGTAGTGATAGCCCGACCCCGATTTACATAAACAACGTTTAGCGATAGCGGTATGTTGTTTTTGTGAATCGGGGGAACGCCCAAAAAAGAAGAAATAATGCCAAATCATATAATTTTTAACTGCTTAATTAGACGATTAGAATAAAAATAAGGAGATTTAATGTATTTTACGTAAAATTATATAACTTTATCCACTTGATGAAGTATAGGAGTTGAGGTTGTTAATTATGGAGTTGGTTAAATTTTTTTTGAAATAACTTCAATGTGATTTAAGTTTAGACGAATGAAATCGAACGGTTTTAATATATATAGTATAGTGAGAAAGTTGATTGGAAAGATGAAAGTTCCTTTACTTCTTTCCTTTATACTAAGTGTTTTTGTTATAAGTGGTACGGCTCAGATTTTGCCTATTGATTCGCTTATTCCGGTTGCGAAAAGGGATTTGGATAACCATATGTCAGGAGCTGTGCGTGGGAATGCTGTTACGTGTGGTACTGCTCCTAATCAGTTTACTATTCAAATTGTTTCCGATTCGAGTTATAACGGTTACGAATTGAAATGTGCGGATGGATGTACGGGATATTACACTGTTAATGTTACGGGGGGAATAGGACCTTTTACTTTTCAATGGTTAGGAAATGGTAATGCCGGCACCAAAACAACTCAACATTGGACACAGGTTTGTGATCAAAATTCAATTCAGGTTCTGGTAACGGATATGGGACAGAATGTTACTTGTGCTGCTTCTCATGTGTTAAATGTGCCAGGAAGATTACAAACTATAAACTTTACCTTAACGCCTCCATCTTGTTATACGTCTTGCGATGGAACTGCTACTCATTCACCTGTTTTTGGTGTGTCACCCTATTCTTTTAGTTGGACAAATGGCGAAACAACGCAAAATGCAAGTGCTTTATGTATTGGTTCTTCAACGCTGACAATTACCGATCAGAATGGTTGTCAGTTTGATACGACTGTAAATATCACTTCTCCACCACCTATTTATGCTAATATTGCGGTAAGTGAGGTTAGCTGTAATAATGCATGCGATGGTAGTTTGACTTCCAATCCTTCAGGAGGGACTGGTAGTCCTTATACCTTTGATTGGACGAATACAGCAGGAGGTGGGACGATTAGTTCAACGAATACAGCAAGTGGTTTGTGTGAAACTAATATGTATAATTTGCATCTGATAGATAACTCAGGTTGTTTTATTGATACGGCAGTTACTTTGGCGGATAAATTACCTATGATTTTAACAGTTGCATCTTCTACGGATGCACAATGTTCTAATGTTTGTAATGGTCAAGTTTCTATCTCTGTAAGCGGAGGAGCACCACCTTATGTTAGTTACAGTTGGTATCAAGGTACGTTTGGTAATGGTGTTTTACAGTCGTTTTCAGGAGCTAGTGTAAATTCTTTATGTTCGAATACGGATTACTATGTGGTTGTTACGGATAGTGATGGCTGTTCGGATAGTTTGCAGATTAGTCAATTAAGTTCTCCTCCTGCAATTACAATTTCGGAAACGCATACGGATGTTTCTTGTTTTAATGCTAACGATGGAACAATTACGTTAACGGTGTCGGGAGGAGTATCGGCGTCCGGTACATATACTTATAATTGGACAACGAGTGATGGTAGTGGATTGGTTCAGTCGGCTCAAAATCAAACTGGTTTATCAAAAGGAACTTATACCATAACTGTAACGGATGATGTCGGTTGTCAGCAAACAGCAACAATAACCATAGCAGAGCCGACAGAAATAATGGCAAATGGAGTGGTAATTGATGCAACATGTTTTAATTTATCTGATGGGCAAATAAATTTAACGACAAGTGGTGGAGCAGGCGGATATAGTTGGACTTGGACAAGTACAAACGGCAGCTTTGTAGATCCGGGAATGGAAGATTTAAGTAATTTGGATTCAGCATCTTATAGTGTGCATATTGTGGATATAAATGGTTGTATTAAAGATACGACGTTACATGTATCAAAGCCCCAAGAGATTTATGTAAATGGGGTGGTAACACCGATTTTATGTAATGGTGATAATAATGCACAAATAACGATAAATCCTGTTAATGGAACAGGTACTTATCTTTTCGATTGGAGTAATCTATTGGGGACAAATAATCCTCAAAATCAAACGGGATTATCTCCGAATACCTATAATTTATCGGTGCGTGATGGGAACGGATGTCAAAAAGATACAACTTTTGTAGTAAATGAGCCACCTTTATTGACTGTAACCACAAGTTCAGTAAAACCTCATTGTGGACAAAGCGATGGAAGTGTAACCGCAACGGCAGGAGGAGGAACACCACCTTACACTTACGTGTGGAAAGATGCAGGAGCAAATACAATAGGGACGAGTGCTACGGTAAGTGGCTTGTCAGCAGGTTGCTATGATGTAACCGTAACGGATGCCAACGGATGTACAGCAACTCAACAAGAGTGCATCACAGATGAAACTCCACCAAGCGTAGCGTTAACTCCAACCGATGCAAGTTGTTTTGGTGTATGTGATGGAAGTATAACGGTGGTAATCACAAATGGAACAGCTCCATACAATACGGTATGGACAAGTACAGATGCAGGATTTAGCGACCCGAATACAGATGATATCAATGGATTGTGTGCAGCTGATTATACGTTGCAGGTTACCGATGCTTTTAACTGTATAGTTTCTCAAACGGCAACCATAGCAGAGCCGACAGAAATAATGGCAAATGGAGTGGTAACTGATGCAACATGTTTTAATTTATCTGATGGACAAATAAATTTAACGACAAGTGGTGGAGCAGGCGGATATAGTTGGACTTGGACAAGTACAAACGGCAGCTTTGTAGATCCGGGAATGGAAGATTTAAGTAATTTGGATTCAGCATCTTATAGTGTGCATATTGTGGATATAAATGGTTGTATTAAAGATACGACGTTACATGTATCAAAGCCCCAAGAGATTTATGTAAATGGGGTGGTAACACCGATTTTATGTAATGGTGATAATAATGCACAAATAACGATAAATCCTGTTAATGGAACAGGTACTTATCTTTTCGATTGGAGTAATCTATTGGGGACAAATAATCCTCAAAATCAAACGGGATTATCTCCGAATACCTATAATTTATCGGTGCGTGATGGGAACGGATGTCAAAAAGATACAACTTTTGTAGTAAATGAGCCACCTTTATTGACTGTAACCACAAGTTCAGTAAAACCTCATTGTGGACAAAGCGATGGAAGTGTAACCGCAACGGCAGGAGGAGGAACACCACCTTACACTTACGTGTGGAAAGATGCAGGAGCAAATACAATAGGGACGAGTGCTACGGTAAGTGGCTTGTCAGCAGGTTGCTATGATGTAACCGTAACGGATGCCAACGGATGTACAGCAACTCAACAAGAGTGCATCACAGATGAAACTCCACCAAGCGTAGCGTTAACTCCAACCGATGCAAGTTGTTTTGGTGTATGTGATGGAAGTATAACGGTGGTAATCACAAATGGAACAGCTCCATACAATACGGTATGGACAAGTACAGATGCAGGATTTAGCGACCCGAATACAGATGATATCAATGGATTGTGTGCAGCTGATTATACGTTGCAGGTTACCGATGCTTTTAACTGTACGGTTTCTCAAACTGTGACCATAGCAGAACCTGTGTCTGTTACGGTTACTGGTGTAGTAACTGACGTAAATTGTAATGGAGGAAGTGATGGAGCAATTGATATAACTGCTCAAGGAGGTACGGTGGCAAGCGGATATAGTTTTAATTGGACAGGACAGGGAGGTTTTACTTCTTCTAATGAAGATGTATCAGGACTAGTTGCAGGAAACTATAGTGTTACGGTAATAGATGATAATAACTGTTCAGCCAATACTAATTTTACGATAAATGAACCCTCTGCTATTTCAATTTCAATGAACTCTTCCAATGCTCAATGTGGACAAAATACAGGTAGTTTAACGGCAACAGTAACCGGAGGAACAGCACCTTATTCTTATGCTTGGGCTGACGGTGGAGGAAATACTGTAGGAGGAAATAATCCTTCGGTAAACAATCAGCCAAGTGGTACTTATACCTTGACTGTTACAGATGCGAATATGTGTGCGCAGTCAATGGTTGGAACTATTTCTGATGATAATGGGCCTACTGTTGTTATTGATAATTCCGGTGATGTAACCTGTGCGGGAGCTTCCGATGGATTTATTAATATTTCAGCCGGAGGTGGTTTAACTCCGTTGTCTTTTTCGTGGAGTTCAATTCCTGTTGGGTTTGCTTCAACGAGTGAGGATATTAATCAATTAGTAGGAAATACGACCTATACCATAACCGTAACTGATGCAAATGGTTGTACTGCAAATCAATCGGTGTTGATTAATGAACCTTTACCTGTATCTCTAACAGCAACATTACAAAATCCTTCTTGTAATGGAGTAACTAATGGAGCTATTGACTTGTTTGTCTCAGGGGGAACAGCCCTTTTTACTTTTGATTGGGATAATGATGGTACAGGAGATTTTGATGATACCGAAGACTTAACAGGTTTAAGTGCCGGAACATATAGTATAGCAGTTATGGATAATAATAGTTGTGTGCAAAACGCATCATTTACCTTAGTAGAACCGACAGCTATATCTCTTACAACAAGTTCGATATCGTCAAATTGTTTACAAAGTGATGGTTCGGTTAGTGTTGTACCTTCCGGTGGTACACCTAATTACAACTTTCAATGGATGAATGCCGGGCAGACAGTACCGGTTTTAGGCGTTCAAAGTAGGCTTGGAAATCAACCTTCGGGTTGCTATGATGTAGTAGTGACAGATGCAAATGGATGTACAGAGCAAGCAACTGCTTGTATTTCTGATTTAGCAGGAGCTTCGCTGTCTTTTTCTTCTAATGATGTAACATGTAACGGTGGTTCAGATGGTAGTATTACGCTGGCTATTTCAGGAGGTCAAACTCCATATAATCCTATTGTATGGACAGGACCTACTGCTATTGCAAATGGAACGCTTAACGTAATAGGTTTAACGGTTGGTGTTTATGCTGTTCAAGTAACCGATGGTTCCGGCTGTATAGTTACAGGAACGCAGTCTATTAATGAACCGCTTCCAATAACTCTTTCGGCTAATTTGGGTAATCCTATATGTAATGGCAGTAATAATGGTCAGATTGATTTAACGGTTAATGATGCTGTTGGAACTGTTTCATATTCATGGATGGGACCAACCGGTTTTATAGATCCCGGAACAGAAGATTTAAATGGATTGTCAACAGGACAATATTGTGTTACGGTCAGTGACGCAAATGCATGTACAGCTTCCCAATGTTTTACTTTAAATGAGCCAACAGCCATTGTTGTTTCTTCATCAAATACACCAACCGGCTGTAGTTCAAATTCGGGAACTTTGTCGGCTAATGCTTCGGGAGGTGTTCCTCCTTATAGTTATTCATGGGTTAATAGTTTAAATACAGTTGTTGGAAACGCAGCTAATTTGATTAATATGCCAGCGGATACTTATACTCTGACTGTTACAGATGCTAATGGTTGTACGACAACAGCGCAGGAAATCTTAGGTGTATCTAATGCTCCAGTTATTACTTTGGTTACGGTAAATAATGTTTTATGTAAGGGAAATGCAACTGGAAGTTTAGTGATTGCTGTAAGTGGAGGTACTTCTCCTTATTCTTTTGATTGGGATAATTTGCCGGGAACGAATGACCCACAAAATCAAAATGGTTTGCCTGCGGGTACTTATAATGTAGTCGTTACGGATGCTGCTGGATGTTCAAGTAATTTAGCTGTAACAATAAACGAACCGGCAACAGCTTTAACGGCAAGTTCAATTGGTACGGATGTGAATTGTAACGGAGAAATTAATGGTGCTATTGATTTAACGGTTTCGGGAGGAACACCAAGTTATTCGTTTTTATGGTCAAATAACTCAACTACTGAAGATTTAAATGGTATTTTGGCAGGAATATACTCTGTGATTGTTACGGATAATAATGGTTGTGTAGTTAACGATACGGTTACAATTAATGAACCCTCTGCACTGGTATTATCCTCAAATGTTAGTGATGCAACTTGTGGTTCAAGTAACGGAAGCATAAATGTCACCGTTGTTGGAGGTCAACCCAATTATCAATACGGTTGGTCAGATGTAACAAATACACAACCCGGTACTCCCTTGAGTAATACAACAAATAACTTAACCTCAGTTGGTGCAGGGGCATATCAAATTATAGTGACAGACAATAACGGTTGTAAAGATTCATCTTTAATAGCTCTCTCAAATACAAATGGACCTCAAATAACATATACAACGACCGATGTTTTGTGCTACGGTTCAGCTACAGGAGCAATTGATATAACCGTATCGGGGATACCTTCTTTTACTTATAATTGGTCTGGAACTTTACCTTTTACGGGAGCTGCAACCGAAGATGTCTCTAACCTTGAAGCAGGTACTTATACTGTAGTTGTTACGGATGGAAATGGTTGTGTTACTTCTCAAGTAATTGTAATAAACGGACCGATAGCACCAATACAAGATAATGCTGTGGTAAGTAATTTGAATTGCTTTGAAGATGTTTCCGGAGGTATAGATTTAACGATTTCAGGAGGTACACCTTCTTATGTCGTTTCTTGGTTAGGAAGTGGAGGATTTAGCTCATCTTCAGAAGACTTATCCGGTTTAATTAGTGGAGTGTACAACTTACATATTGTAGATGCTAATGCTTGTACTTATGACAATAGCTATACTGTTTCTCAACCGGATAGTATTCATATTGTTCCTAATATTACTCAGCCGACATGTGGACTGACCGATGGTAGTATTTCGCTAATCGTAACAGGCGGTACAGTGGCTAATAGTTATACTTATCAATGGGTGAGTGCAGGAAATGTTATTGGAACAGCTAACACTTTATCAAATATTGGAGCAGGAAATTATACAGTAACTGTAACCGATGATAATGGATGTAGTAATTCTAGAATTATTTCAATTTCTGATTTTAACGCACCTCCGTTATCGGTAAATATTTTCAATGTTGATTGTTTTGGGAATTCAACCGGTGCGATTGATTTAACTGTAGGAGGTACGAATAGCTACACATACGATTGGGATATTGATGGCGTGGGAGATAACGATGATACTGAGGATTTAACGAACCTTTCTGCTGGGACGTATAACGTAACGGTAACGGATGTAACAACAACTTGTACAGCATCTATTTCTGCCTCTGTAACTGAACCTTATGAGTTACAACACTCGGTAAATGTTACAAATTTAACTTGTAACGGAGATAATACAGGAGGTTTGGATTTATCAGTTCACGGAGGTACAACGCCTTACTTATATGATTGGGACAATGATGGTACGGGAGACAATGATGATACTCAGGATTTATCGGGGCTTTCTGCAGGAAATTATACCATTGTTGTAACCGACGGAAATGGTTGTGTAACTGGAGCTGTTTATACCGTTACAGAACCTTTAGTCATAACAACACAGGCTAATGTTATAAATAATAATTGTTTTGGAGAAACATTAGGTAGTATTGATTTGTCGCCGTCTAATGGAACAGCTCCTTATACTTTCTCTTGGACAGGACCATCTGCCTTTACATCTTCTACCGAGGATATAAGCAATCTCTCAGCAGGAATTTACACGGTAATGGTAACCGATTTTTCGGGATGTACAAAAGATACAAGTATAACCATTACAGAACCCAATCCTATTTCAATAAGTTTTAACTCTACCAATGCAACGTGTAATTCTACTGACGGAGCTTTGATTGCTACGGTGAATGGAGGAACTCCTGCTTATTCTTATGATTGGCAAAACGGAGGTGTTAGTTTATCTAATACCAATATACTTTCTAATGTTGGAGCAGGTACTTATTTGTTAGCAATTGTTGATGCAAACGGATGCCAGAAAGACACCTTGACAATGGTAAACAATGTAAACGCACCGATAATTACTTTTGATAGCTTGCATAACGTTTTGTGTACTGGAGATAATAATGGAGATATTTATGTTTCGGTATCAGGGGGAGTTGTACCTTATACTTATGTATGGAATCCGAACGCAATTGCTCAAACAGAAGATTTATTACAAGTTTCATCGGGAAATTATACCTTGACCGTAACTGATGCTAATGGCTGTCTTTCTTCTTTTGATACAACATTGATTGAACCTTCGCCAATAGGCATTTCTTCAGCCATAACAGATGCAACATGTGGAGATTGTAATGGGGGTGCTTCTTTGACAGTAACAGGGGGGAGTGGAACTTATACTTATTCTTGGGCAAATAACTCAACAAGTGCTTTTGTCCAGAATATGTGTCCCGGAGTTTACCCTGTACAAGTAACCGATGGTAATGGATGTTCTTCAACAGACAATATAATTATAAACAATACAGGAGGACCAACCGGAGAAAATATAACCGTAACAAATGTTTCTTGTAGCGGAGGTAATAATGGAGCAATAACGATTACAGCTCTGGGAGGAACAGCTCCTTATTCTTATTATTGGGTGCATGACGGTTCAACAACAAATTCAGTTTCGAATTTGCCTGCTGGTGTTTATATTGTTCAAATGACCGATGCCAATGGCTGTATGCGTTCGGTAAGTATTCAAATTTCAGAACCAACCCCAATCGTAGTACAAGGAAATATTACGCCTGCAACTTGTATGAATAATGATGGTTCAATTGCTTTGGCTGTTTCCGGCGGAACAGCTCCATATACAATATCGTGGAGCAACAGTTTAGGGAATACATCCACAATTAATAACTTAAGTTCAGGGAACTATGATGTTACCGTAACCGATGCACATGGTTGTAGCCAAACAGCAAGTTTTATTGTTCCTAATGCGAACGCACCTATTGTCGGCTTAATGGGAACAGATGTGTTATGTAATGGAAATCTTACAGGGAGCATATCTTCAAATGTATCAGGGAATGTAGGGGCAGTTTCATACCAATGGTTTAATAACGGAACGTTAATTTCAGGTCAAAATAACGCTGTTCTTCCCACTATTGGTGCGGGAGATTATTCGCTTTTAATAACCGATAATACAACAGGTTGTCAGGCTCAATCATTTATAACGATTACAGAACCACCCGTTTTAGCTCTAGCTCAACCAATTATCATCGATGCTTCTTGTGATGTCTCTTGTGATGGTTTTGCAGAAGTATATCCAGCAGGTGGAGTTTTGGCATATTCATACCAATGGAACAACGGTGAAACCACACAAGATGCAGACAGTCTTTGTTCAGGTGTAAATACCGTTTTGATAACCGATGCAAACGGCTGTACGATAGAACAAAATATACAAATAGAAACGAATCTTAACCTAACAGCCACAATGACGAATACAGATGCGACATGTGGAAGTTGTAACGGAGAATCATCGATAGTGCCTTCAGGAGGTTCGGGTAATTATTCTGTGTTATGGGCAGATGGTATAACAACATTATCGCATACAGGATTATGTGTAGGTGTACACCCGATAAGTGTTATTGATGATAATGGTTGTTCAATCCAAGTTCAAAGTGTTATTAATAATATTGGAGGACCCGATGGCGAAACAATTTCAGTAAATGATGTGAGTTGTAATGGAGGTTCAGATGGAAGTGTATTAGTTAGTCCAACAGGAGGGACACAACCTTATACTTATTTTTGGATACCAACCGGAGCAACCACAAGCGGTATTTCAAATATAACGGCAGGTGATTATTTCTTAGAAGTTACAGACTCTAATCATTGTACAAGAGTAGTGCCGGTAACGGTAAATGAACCGCAAGTTCCGACGTTGAATGCAGTAGTTGTTAACTCAAACTGTGGAAATAATGATGGCTCAATTTCTGTTACTGTTACCGGAAGTAATCCGCCATATTCATTTTCATGGACAGGAGTAAATGGTTTTACAAGTACATCGTCTTCATTAATGAATTTAGAAGTTGGAATCTACAATTTAGCACTAACCGACGCAAGTGGTTGTACGTATAATTTTTCTTATGTAATCAATTCAACTTCAGCACCAAATCTAACCATAGCAAAACAGAATATATCTTGTTTTGGTCTATGCGATGGTCAAGCGACAGTAACAGCTCAACCAACCTCAGGAGCATATAGTTACAATTGGATAAGTCAAAATAATACTTCTGCAACGATTAATAATCTTTGTGCAGGAAACTACATTGTTGAGGTAACCGATAATAACACAGGATGTAAATCCACACAAAGTACAACAATCAATCAACCTGATTCAATAACCATTGAAATTCCATTTGTTGAAAATCCTCAATGTTATGAAAGTTGCGACGGTGTAGCAGTAGTCGTTGCAACAGGCGGTTCGTTAAGTTATACATACCTATGGGATTCTGGAAGTTCAACCGAAACTCAAAATAACCTATGTGTTGGGGACTCGAAAGTAATTATAACAGATGCAAATGGATGTAAAGACAGTTTAGTGCTAATGGTAGAAGAACCGACAGAAATTATGATAACCATCGATAGTACAACCAATTCACAATGTAAAAACTCTACAGAAGGAGCAATTTATACCACGGTTACAGGAGGAACATCGGGATACACTTACAGTTGGCAAGATATGCCGAACAGTGGTTATTCTGCAACAACCGAAGATATTACAGGTTTGTTGCCGACCAATTATATTTTAACCGTAACCGATGCACATAACTGTATCAAAATGGATACTGTAGGGATTGACACCATACATATTGTGATAGCACACGCAGGAGCAGATACCTCAATTTGTATCGGGGAATGTACTGTTTTTATCGGAACAGGAGAGGGAACAACAGGAAGTGTTACCAATGAATGGTTTGATGAATACGGAAATTCTGTTTCCTCAATCGACACCTTATCTATTTGTCCGGATACAGCAAAACTCTGCACCTTTATTTTCCAAATTTCAGATGCCTTTTGTTCGGATGTTGATAGTGTAGAACTTCTTGTAAATGACTTACCTATCGTAGATGCAGGAGAAGATGAAATTGCACTAAACGGTTCAGTTATTACTTTGGGGGGAGAACCAACTTCTCCGGCAGGTGTAAGTTACGAATGGACGCCATTAACCAACCTGTTTACAGGCGAAGAACAAAGTCCAAATCCACAAATAACACTCAATGACGAATTAGATTATATTGTAACAGTTGTAGATACCAATGGTTGTGTCAATTCAGATACCATACACGTCAAACCGTTGCCAAACATTTATTTCCCGAACGGATTCACACCAAACGGAGATGGAGTCAACGATTATTGGCAAATCGATTTAATACAAGAGTTTCCACAAGCCGTAGTGGAGGTTTACAACCGTTGGGGAGAAATGCTATTCCGTTCGGTAGGCTACAATGAGCCGTGGGATGGGTTATATAAAGGAAAAATATTACCGGTAGGCACGTATTACTATGTCATCGAGTTAAACGACCCTAACTTCCCTGATGCATACACAGGACCGGTAACCATTATGAGGTAGATAATTTATGAAAAACGAATTAAAATATAAAATAATAAAACTGTGGGAATTGGTACGATTCCTATGGTTGGGGCGTTTCCCTCATTTGCTAAACAAGCATATCCGTTCTCACAGATACACTTGTTTAGCAAATGAGGGTCGGGCTATCACTACTCACTCTTTTGGTTTGCAGATATGCAACAAACCAAAAGGAGTTCAAACACGCCGTTCTATCCCTAACGCGGGACGAAATACAACAAGACAAGAAATGAAACTGATAGGTATAAGTATAGTATTGTTTTTTGGGGTTTTTGGAAAAATAACGGCTCAACAATTACCCCTATACAGTCAATATTACTTCAACGATTACGCAGTAAACCCTGCCGTAGGTGGAACAAGATCCTACATAGATGCCCGTTCCAATCATCGCTACCAATGGACAGGAGTAACCGATGCACCTAGAACCTATACATTAAGTATGCACGGTCCAATGAAAAAAGGAAATGCAGGGTTAGGTGGTTATCTGTTTACCGATAACGTAGGACCAACCAGAAGAACAGGAGCTCAGTTTTCCTATACCTATAAATTTAAAATCACAAGACAAATAAAAATAGCACTAGCTCTAAGCGGAGGAATATTAGAATGGAAACTGGATGCTCAAAAGATTCATCTATACGACCCTAATGATCAAGTCATCGTAAACGGGGTAATGAGAACCTTAGTGCCCGATGCCAAAGCAGGATTTTATATGTACCACCCTAAATGGTACGTAGGGTTGTCCGTTCCCAATTTAATACCCAGCAAGCTAAAATTTAACAATGCTTTATATACTGGACTCAGTCGTTTAGAAACTCATTTTTTTGCAACCGCAGGTTATAAAATAAGAATGTCGAGAGATTTTAAATTAGAACCGGCTTTGTTAGTTAAATATGTCAAGCCTGCACCTACGCAAGTAGATATAATGGCTCGTTTGTTTTGGAAAGAAAAAATCTGGATAGGTGGTGTGTTCCGTACAATGGACGCAGCTTCCGTTTTAGTTGGTGTTACCTATCGACAAAATATTTCATTTGGTTATTCTTATGATTTTACTACTTCTAATATCAGGAATTACAGCAATGGAACTCACGAACTGTACATAGGATTAAAATTTACAAATTACAAAGAGAGTGAAGAAAATGACATAAGTGATGAATTTCTTAAAGACAAACGAAAAAAGGTAACTAAGAAAAGTAAATTAAAACAGCTATAAAATGTTTACAGGAATCATAGAAGAATTAGGCGAGGTAGTAGTGTTACGAAAAGAAAAAGGAAACTTGCATATAAAAATTCAAGCAGACTTTAAAGATGAATTACAAATCGATCAAAGTGTAGCCCATAATGGAGTTTGTCTAACAGTAGTTGAAATAGATAATGAAGGATACACCGTTACAGCCATCGATGAAACTCTTCAAAAATCAAATTTAGGAGATTTAAAAGTTGGTAGCGAAGTAAATTTGGAGAGATGTACAGCTCTCGGAAGTCGATTAGACGGACATATCGTTCAAGGACATGTTGACCAAACAGCCGAATGTATCGATATAACCGAAGAAGATGGAAGTTGGAAATATACATTTCATCACGAAGATAAAGGAAACATCACAGTTGAAAAAGGCTCAATAACAATTAACGGAGTCAGTCTTACCGTTGTTGATTCAAAAGAAAATGAATTTTCGGTAGCCATTATTCCTTACACGTTTGAGCATACCAATTTTAAACATCTTAAAGTCGGAGATAGGGTAAATTTAGAGTTTGATATTATCGGTAAATACGTAACCAAATTAATCCAACACAGATTGGATACTATACGATGAAAAAGGCAGTTCTATTAATTCTCGGAATCATTGCTTTTAGTTTTCTCTTCGCTCAGAAAACCATTAGATTCAATAAATTATCGATTCGAGATGGGTTATCCCAAAGTAGTATTTTATCATTAATACAAGATGAAAAAGGATTTATTTGGGCAGGTACACAAGATGGATTAAATCGTTATGATGGCTATTCATTTAAAGTATATAAGCATCAGATTGATAACAAAAAATCATTATCCAATTCATTTATTAACAGTGTTCAACAAGATCCGAAAACATTACAGTTTTGGGTTGGAACAGAAAACGGAGGGCTAAATCGCTACGACCCGATTAAGGAACAATTTCATTCTTTTCCAAAAGAAAATATCCTGTCTCAAATTGATGTTCAAGAATTAAAAATTGATGAAAATGGTTCAGTTTGGTTTACTTCCCAAAATAGCGGACTTTTTCATTATTGGCCTTCCAGTGACAAGTTGGAACGTTACAATACGTCAAATGGTTTTCCTACCAATAAATTGAGTAGGATACTTATTGTAGAAAATAAAATTATATTAGGTACAAGGGGGAGAGGAGTTGTAGTTTTTGACAAAAAAACAAGGAAGGCAAAATTGCTCAATGAAACACAAAATCTTTTAGATAATACCATTCTTTCGATAGTAAAGTACGTTGATAAAAAAGTGCTTATTGGAACAAATGAAGGAATTAACCTTTTAGATTTAGAAAAGATGACAATTCATCTTCCGGATTTTATTCAGGATAAAAATGTAAATTTTGCATCGGCGATATTAGTCTTGGATAGTACAATTTGGGTAGGTACAAATGGAAATGGATTAATTTGTTTCCAAAAAAAAGGAGAGCAATATATAAGAGACGAGTTTGTTCAAAATGATTTCAACAGCCATTCATTGTCCAGCAACATTATTAACTCTATTCTAAAGGATAGGTTTGGGACTATTTGGATAGGAACACAAGATGGATTAAGTTATTTTGATCCCGTAAAACAATTTTTTGAGCACTACAATCACCTCTATGGAGATAAAAATAGTTTATTGGATAAAAATGTATGGAGTATTTATGAAGACGGAAAAACTTTGTGGGTAGGAACTAGGGAGGGAGTTACCTCAATCCAAACTTTAGAAGATAAATATACGCGTTACCCTTATAAAGGGCAAACAGTAAATAACAGTGTCTATGCAATAATCAAAGACAAATACAATCACTTTTGGGTGGGAACGGTTGACGGTTTGTTTCGTTTTGTCCCCGAACAAAATCGTTTTATTCCTATTGAATTTAGAGAAGCTAATGAAAACCAACACGATAATCGAGTAAATCATTTGCATATTGATCAATCCGACAACTTGTGGATTGCTTGTAACGAAGGGGTGTCAAAACTGAATTTAAGTAGTTTGGAATATAAGTTTTACAGTAATCTCGATACTGGGAGGTATCAACTACCGAATTACGAATGCAAAACCATAACCGTAGATAAAAACAAAATTTTATGGATTGGGCTAAATGGTGGAGGTATATGCAAAGGAGTGCCTGACGCATACGATTCAACACGATACCAATTTGTAAATTATACCAATGAAGGAGAAGACACCTTATCAATCAGTAATAATACCGTGTTATCTATTTTGGAGGGCTATAATCATTCAATATGGATAGGAACTTACGGGGGCGGATTGAATAAAATGGACATCACACAAGATTTGTTTGAAGTCTATACCGAGGAAAATGGATTGTCTAATAATGCCATTTACGGATTGTTGCGAGAAGATTCCGAAAGAATTTGGGTAAGTACCAATTTCGGTTTGTCGCGGTTCAATACGGTGGATACGCTGTTTAAAAACTTTACGGAGGATGACGGTTTACAAAGTAACGAGTTTAACAATGGAGCTTATCACAAAGGGAAATCGGGGAAAATGTATTTCGGTGGGATAAACGGTTTAAATGCTTTTTACCCTTCTAAAATTCAACAAAACAAAATTCCACCTAATGTTGTGATTACCGATGTGTTGTTATTTAATGAATCTATTATTAAGAAGATAGATACTTTACCTTCGCCCATTTACTTAAAAACATTGAAACTCCCTTACAAAGAGAATAACATAACCTTTAAATTCGCAGCTTTACACTATACACACCCCGAAGGTAACAAATACAGGATAATGTTAGAAGGTTTGTACGAAATACCTTTAGATTTAGGTGATATGGAGCAGATTAACTATTCCAATCTCTCACCGGGGATGTATCTGTTTAAAGTCTGGGCATCTAATTCCGATGGCGTTTGGACAGAAAACCCAACTGAAGTTCGGTTAATTATTACGCCACCATTTTGGAAAACATGGTGGTTTGTAACAGCTGCATCGTTCTTTGTCTTGTTGATTTTTTATATTTCCTATGTTATCCGAATCAGTGCAATGAAATCGCAAAAGAGAAAGTTAACTTTCTTAGTGGAGAAAAGAACGAAGACAATTACCAAGCAAAAACAAGAAATAGAGAAACAAAAAGAATTATTGGAAATAGAAAAAAACAAAGCAGAAGAGCTGTTATTAAATATTTTACCCGCCGAAACTGCTGAAGAACTTAAAAACAAAGGACAGGCACGTACACGTTATTATCGATTGGTAACCGTAATGTTTACCGATATAGTAGGTTTTACTAAAATAGCGGAACGAATGTCGCCGATTGATTTGGTAACTCGTTTGGACAAGCTCTTTAAGGTTTTTGATGAAATTATTGATAAACATCAAATAGAAAAAATCAAAACAATCGGAGATGCCTATATGGCTGCCGGAGGTGTGCCTTTGAGAGATAAAGAGAACCCCGTAAATAGCGTGTTGGCGGCTTTGGAGATTCAAGCATATATGAAGCAACAAGAAAAAGAGTTGAAAGCCAAAGGAGAAGAATATTGGGAATTACGAGTTGGGCTTCATACGGGGGATGTGATTGCGGGAGTTATCGGTAAAAAACGTATTGCTTACGATATTTGGGGGAATACGGTAAATGTAGCTCAACGTATGGAAACTGCGGGAGAATCAGGGAAAGTGAATGTGTCCGGAACTACTTACGAACATATAAAACCTTATTTCAATTGTACGTACAGAGGAAAAATTGCCGCTAAAAACAAAGGTGAGATTGACATGTACTTTGTCGATAGGATAAAACCACACCTTTCTAAAGATGCCGATGGAACAATACCGAATCAAAAATTTAAGGATTATGTGAATTTGCATATTTACAGTAGTATCAACTACCGTAAAGCGGAAAGGCATATCATGCGAATATTGGAAGAAAAATTGTCGCCTAAATTGCACTATCACGGCATACATCATACGTATGATGTGGTAGATGCCGTAGAACGAATTGCGATAATGGAAGGGGTATTGGATGAGGATATTTTTGTCTTGAAGTCAGCGGCGACATATCACGACGCAGGGTTTGTAGAGCAATATGATAATAATGAACCTATCGGTGCAAGAATGGCTTCGGAGATTTTGCCGAAGTACGGATATACACCGGAGCAAGTAAAAATTGTAGAGGAATTAATCTTTGCTACAAGAATACCACACAAACCAAATAATTTACTAGAAGAAATTATTTGTGATGCTGATTTGGATTACTTAGGAAGAGATGATTTCTTTGAGATTTCGGACACATTAAGACGAGAATTGAGAGACCACGGCAAAATAAATAGCGACAGATTGTGGGACGAAATTCAAGTGAAATTCTTAATGCAACATAAGTATTTCACTAAGTCTGCTATCAAGTTGCGACAAGAAAAGAAAATGAAACATTTGGAAATGATAAAACAACGTTTGAAAGAAGATAATTATGCGGATTGATTTATCTTTGTTTGCGTTAGGGACGATTAAACGACTGTGAAAAACATTTGAGTTTTTTTGAGCTAACGTAAAAATTTAGCTAATTTCATAATTCATTGATTTTCAATGTTGAATTTTTACGTTAGTTGGAATCCCTAACACGAGCAAAATAGACGATATAAAGAGTTTTTTGATTCCTTATCCTTCTTCATAAAAATTTTCCATAGCTGGGGCTATGCAAAATTTTTATTCATCGTCTAAGAAACCAAAAATTCACTTTATATCCGCCATTTTTACTCGCGTTAGGGATAGAACGGCGTGTTTGAACTCCTTTTGTGTTGTTGCACCTATGCAACACAAAAGAGTGAGTAGTGATAGCCCGACCCTTTTCTTCTAAAACAGCGTTTCGCGGTAGCGATATGCTGTTTTAGAAGAAAAGGGGAACGCCCAAATCATTATCTTAGCATAGAACTTTCTTAGTCCCGATAAAAAAGTTTATCTTTGACAGTTAAACCTTAATTAAACTGGGGATAAATAAGTATAGAATGGCAAGTATAAGACAAGAAAGAATAGCTGAGTTGATTCAGCAAGAGTTAAGTATCATATTTCAACGCAATGCTCGGGAATTTTGCAACGGAGCAATGGTGAGTGTTACTAAGGTTAGAATAGCACCTGATTTGTCGGTAGCAAGGGTGTATTTGAGTATTTTCGGGGCAAAGGATAAAGACGAAGTACTAAAGCATATCAATACAGTTAAGCCTAGGGTAAAACACGCATTGAGTCAAGTCATTCGTCATCAACTGAGAAAAACGCCGGATTTGAATTTTTATATTGATGATTCGTTGGACTATGCAATGGAAATTGAGGAATTGTTAAAGAAATAAACGGATGAAAAAGTTATTTAAATTTGTCCTCAACACCGTTCCGCGTCCTATCCTTATTCGAATGAGTTATGCGTTTAAGGCGGTCGCTCCGATTGTCTTGAAAGGAGATAATGTAGAATGTCCGGTTTGTGAAAAATCATTTAAAAAGTTTTTGCCCTACGGATACGGGGACCACCAACGCGACGATGTGCTTTGTCCTTATGATTTGACACTGGAGCGGCATCGTTTGATGTGGGTCTATCTCAAAACAAAATCTAATTTCTTTACCGACGAATTAAAAGTGATGCATATTGCACCCGAACAGTGTTTTTACAAGCGATTTAGAAAGCAGAAAAATATAGATTACACAACAGGCGATTTAGAATCACCTTTAGCGGATATTCATTTTGATTTGCATGATATTCCATTAGAAGATAACCAATACGATGTGATTTTCTGTAATCACGTATTAGAGCACGTAGAAGACGATAAAAAATGTATGAGTGAGCTCAAACGCATAATGAAACCCGGAGGTTGGGGGATTTTTCAAGTGCCGATTGACTATACAAGAGATTATACGTATGAAGACCCAACGATAACCGACCCTAAAGAACGGGAAAAACATTTTTGGCAATACGACCACGTTCGTCTATATGGTACAAACTATCCTGACGTACTTAGAGAAGCAGGGTTTGAAGTAGAAGAATACGATTATCGTAAGGAGCTAGATAAAGAAACGTATGACCGCTATCGTTTTGTAGAAGGAGAGATGTTATATATTGTAAGAAAGCCAAAGTAATGCAATACGAGTACGCTATACAATCTGTAGAAGAATTGAGTAATGTAGCTCAACAAATTGTAGAACTTTGCTCAACCAATAGACTGTTTGTCGTAGATGGAGAGATGGGAGCAGGAAAGACAACCTTAATAGCCGAAGTCTGTCGGCAGTTGAAGATAGAAGACGAACCTTCTAGTCCGACGTACAGTATTGTGAACACCTATTATTCTCCTATTTATGGAGAAATCAATCACTTCGATTTTTATCGTTTAGAAGATGAAAACGAAGCCATGGAAAGTGGTTTGGACGAGCTATTATACGGCGATGCCGTAAATTTTTTGGAATGGAGTGAGAAAATAGCAAACCTTTTGCCACAAAACTACGTTAGAGTAACCATTGAAATTGCGGGAGAACACCGCAGAACCATAAAAATCACCGTATGATATCATCAGGAGACGCTTTAAAATCCTTGGCACGCGAAGCCGCATTGATGCCTTTGGAGGAAATGTTGGAAGTAGGCAACAAAAACAAAAGTTTATACATCGGTATTCCGCGAGAAACCGAATTTCAAGAACATAGAGTAGTGCTGGTGCCCGAAGCCGTTTCGTTATTGGTCAACAACGGACATCGGGTATTGATAGAAAGCAACGCAGGCAAGCATGCCAATTTTTCCGATAGAGATTACAGCGAAGCAGGAGCAGAAATAGCCTATTCTGCCAGTCAAGTTTACGAAGCGGACATTATCCTGAAAATAGCACCGCCATCGTCCAAAGAAATAGAGATGATGAAGCACAAGCAAACCCTTTTTTCAGCCCTCCAACTTACCGTTCAACCCGCAGATACTTTGCGTATGTTGATGGAAAAAAAGATAACAGCAATCGCTTGGGATTACGTAAAAGATGAAGAAGGAATTTACCCAATCATTCGTTCGATGGGCGAGATAGCAGGAACAACCTCAATCTTAATCGCCGGAGAATTGTTAAGTAATATCAACGACGGAAAAGGATTGATGTTAGGCGGAGTAGCAGGAATCACCCCGACAGAAGTCGTTGTTATAGGAGCAGGAACCGTAGGACAATTTGCCGCTCGAAGTGCAATAGCATTAGGAGCATCGGTAAAAGTTTTCGACAATTCCGTTTACCGATTGAGACGATTACAACGCGACTTAGGAACGCATATTTTTACCTCGGTTATTCAACCCAAAGTCTTGCGAAAAGCCTTGATGCGAGCCGATGTAGCCATAGGAGCATTAAGAGCAAGTTACGGTCGTACCCCTTGCGTAGTAACCGAAGAAATGGTCGAAAACATGAAAGACGGTTCGGTCATCATAGACGTAAGCATCGACCAAGGCGGATGTTTTGAAACCTCGCGGGTAACTACACACGAAAAACCAACCTTTAAGGAGTACGGAGTCGTACATTATTGCGTGCCTAATATCGCATCAAGAGTTTCTCGTACAGCATCCTACGCCCTAAGTAATATATTTGCACCTTTGGTATTGGATATTGCCAACCGCGGAGGCATCGACAAGCTGATAAGAACAGACAAAGGCTTTCGGCACGGCGTTTACATTTATAACGGAACACTCACTTCCTCATACTTGGGAGAAACCTTCCATTTACCATACAAAGACTTAGATTTGCTGATAAGTGCCTTTTAAATAGATAAAGATTTGGGCGTTCCCATTACGGCATAAAAAAGCAGTTCCGTTTCACTACACCACTTTTTAACGCCGTAATGGTCGGGCTATCACTACTCACTCTTTTGGTTTGCATAAATGCAACAAACCAAAAGGAGTTCAAATACGCCGTTCTATCCCTAACGCGAGTGAAATTGGCGTATAAAAAGTGAATTTTTGATTTCTTAGACGATGAATAAAAATTCTGCATAGCCTCAGCTATGGAAAATTTTTATGAAGAAGTATAAGAAATTAAAAAAAACGCTTTATACCGTCTGTTTTGCTCGTGTTAGGGATACTCCAACTAACGTAAAAATATAACATTGATAATCAATCGATTATAAAATAGCTGATATTTTTACGTTAGCTCAAAAACTCAACTGTTTTTCACAGTCGCTTAATAATCCCTAACGTCAGACTGTCAAAAAAACCTAAGAAACTTGAAAACAAGAATTATAACACATTTATAATCAGATGTAAATTTCACTGTAAATTAGGTTTTTAGACAGTCTGACGTGTATAAAATGAGTGGTAAGAAAATGATTTTT
>JALWSJ010000205.1:2827-5929 GCA_026993705.1 Flavobacteriales bacterium | reverse complement strand
GTCATTCCTTGCATTTTTGCTTCGGTCTCGATAGTGATATCTTTGATTGCATTAAACTTCTCTTTTACTGCATTCATATCACTTAAATCGGTACGGACAAAAAGGTATTGCTCGATTACTTTTTCTGCTGTCATTCCATTTGTTACAGGTTTAAGTTCTTTTTTAGGCTCTCCGTTATAGTCGTAAACTTCGACAATTCCATCGCTGTCAAATGGTTTTAAATTTTCCAAAATATCTTTGTTTCCTACTACCAAAATGATATTTTTTTTCGGGAAAATATATTTTTTTGCAGCTTGTTGAACTGTTTCATCCGTAACGGCTTCTAATCGTGTGAGATAGTTTTTGTAATAATCTTTAGGAAGATTGTACCTTGCAATATTATAGGCAAAACGTGCAATGGTTCTCGGTTTTTCTAAAGACAAAGCAAAATTTCCGTTCATTTTGTTCTTTATTCTGGACAAATCTTCTTGTTTTACTTTTTCGTCTCTGATGTGTTGCATCTCTTTCAAAAACTCAACAATTGAACTGTCAGTTACTTCATTTCGAACACTTGCCGAGGCTGAAAATTTACCTACCAACACATCCGGATATACTCCTCCTCTAGCTCCATAAGTATATCCTTTATCCTCACGCAGATTGGCGTTTAAGTAACTTGAAAATGCTCCTCCAAAAACCGAACTCATCACTTTTACGGCTATATCATCCTCTTGTCCCAATTTATAATCAACGGGGTAAAGCACTTGAACTAAGGACTGTACAGCTCCCGGTTTTTCTACGAAAACAACTCTATTTTCTTCCGGTTGTTTAGGAAAAGGATACGTATAAGTAGGTACTTGTTTTTTCTCCCATCCTCCAAAATATTTCTCTGCTTTTGCTTTTGCTTCTTCCTCTGTTATGTCGCCCACTACTATTAAATGTGAAATATTCGGTCTTAAATATGTTTGGTAATATTGCTTACAATCTTCAACCGTAATATTTTCTACATCGGATTTGGTTTGCACCTCTCCGTACGGGTGATTTTTCCCGTAAACCAACACACCTCCTACTCGACTTGCTATAGCATTCGCATTGGTAGATACAGTTTTAAGTGAACTAATAGCTTTTCTTCTTTGTTTTTCTAATTCTTCTTTAGGGAAAACCGGATGTTGCAAAATATCTCCGGCTATATCCAACAATTTATCGGTGTGTTTGGATAAGGAAGACATATACATACCACCGGAAAAAGGCACGAAACTGGCACCTATAAAATCTATCTCATTGTCTATCTCTTCTTTGGTTCTGTTCTGTGTTCCTGCCACCATCAAATCTCCGGTCATCTGACCTAACCCTACTTTGTCTTTCTCCAAAACAGGATCGTTATCAAAAGATAATTGAAAAGACACCTTCGGCAAACGATGATCTTCTACCAAAAATACTTTTAGTCCGTTATCTAAAGTAAACTCCTTAGGTTCTCCTATGTTTATTTGCGAAGCCTTTGCGGGTTTTGGTGCTGAAGTTCTGTCTATTTTCTGCGACGTACAAGCAGTTGTCAACAACACTACACCGATGTACCATTTATTTATGTTTATTCTTTTCATTCTGTATTTGCTTAGGATATCTTCTTTATTATTTTTTATCTTCTTTCGGCAAGTAATACAACACGACTCTGTTGTCTTTATCAAAATATTTTTTTGCCACTCTTTGAATATCTTCTTTGGTAACCGCCATATAGCGTTCCAGCTCTGTATTGATTAAATTCGCATCTCCCAAATACATTTCATAATTAGCGAGATTTTCAGCGATTCCAATCATTGAATTAAAATTATAAATAAAATCACTCTCTATCGTATTGCGTAGTTTTTGATATTCCTTATCGGTTATCAGCTCATTTTTTACTCTTTCAATCTCCTCATTGATACCTTTTTCCAATTCATCAGGTTTGGTATCACCGTTTGCTATGGCAAAAATCATTGACAAGCCCGGGTGTTCCGTATCGAAAGCAAAAGAACCAATATACAAGGCTTTTTCTTCGTCTTGCACCAAACGTTTATCCAGTCGTGAACTTTCTCCGGACGATAGTAATAAATTTAACATCTCTACCGCATAGAAATCTTTCGCACCTTTTTCAGGAACTCTATAGGCTTCTATTACCGCTGGTAATTGAATATTGTCATAAACCGTATCTCTCACTTCACCGTTTAACGGTGGTTCTACAATCGTTACTTTTGGTACTTCTTTCCCTTTTGGTATTTCTCCGAAATAAGCTTTTATTTTTTTCTTTATTTCTTTAGAATCAAAATCGCCAGCTACAGATAGTATCGCATTATTCGGCACATAAAACTTATGGTAAAAATCTATAAATTCTTGTTTTTGGGCTGCATTCAAATGCTCCAACGAACCAATTACCGACCATCGATACGGATGAACTTTATAGGCTCTTTTAAAAACCTCTTCCATCCACGTACCATAAGGACGATTATCGTAACGTAAACGTCTTTCTTCTTTTACAACTTCACGCTGTGTTTCTATTCCTTCGTCATTAATAACAGCGTGTAACATTCTTTCCGATTCTAACCACAAGCCTAAATCCAACTGATTAGACGGTAATACCTCATAATAAAAAGTACGATCTTTGGTGGTATTGGCATTGTTTTGTCCACCGGCATTTTCTATGTATTTAAAAAACTCTCCTCGTTTTATATTTTCCGACCCTTCAAATAACAAATGTTCAAAAAAGTGAGCAAAACCGGTTCTCGCCGTATCCTCGTTTTTAGACCCAACGTGATACATAACAGAAACCGCTACAATAGGTGTAGAATGATCTTCGTGTAAAATAACGTGCAATCCATTCGGTAAATCATACTCTTCATATTTAATTTCAGGACTCTGAGCCACAACACTCATCCCAAAACCTATTGCCAACATTCCAATTAATTTCTTCATTTTATTTTTCGTTCTTAATAAATTCTTCCACTTTTTGAACCATTTCCGTATTCCCCACAAAATAAGGAACTCTTTGATGCAGGTGAGTTGGTTCTATTTCCATAATTCTATTTTTCCCGTCCGATGCTCTACCACCTGCTTGTTCAGTAAGGAAAGCCAAAGGATTGCACTCATATAACA
>JALWSJ010000205.1:0-2817 GCA_026993705.1 Flavobacteriales bacterium | reverse complement strand
TATAACAAGCTCAATTTTCCGTTTGGCGAAGAATCCGTAGCCGGATACATATAAATTCCTCCCTTAATCAAATTTCGGTGAAAATCCGCAACCAATGAACCAATATACCTTCCCGTATAAGGTCGTCCTGTTTCTTTATCAATCTCCTGACAATAACGAATATATTCTCGCACGCCCTCAGAGGTTTTGTTGAAATTGCCTCCATTCATCGAATACACCTTCCCCTGATTAGGAAATTTCATATCGGGATGCGACAAGAAAAACACGCCAATACCGGGATCGTAAGTAAAACCATTCACCCCATTTCCCGTAGTATAAACCATCATTGTAGAAGAACCGTACAGCACATATCCCGCTGCAACTTGTTTTACTCCGGCTTGTAAAAAATCCCTCAACTCCACAGGCTTACCTACTTCACTCACTCTTCTAAACACACTAAAAATCGTACCTATCGACACGTTAACATCTATATTGGAAGAACCATCTAAAGGATCCATCAGGATAATATATTTCCCCTCCTTGTTTAACTCAATATAATCGTCATTTTCTTCAGAGCCAATACCGCAAACGTTCCCTCTATTATTTAAGGCTTCGATAAATCGCTCATCCGCATAAACATCTAGCTTTTGTTGTGCTTCTCCTTGAATATTTTCCGTTCCAGCACCACCTAAAATATGCTTCGCCAGCCCGGCTTTATTCACTTGCTGACTCACAATCTTGGACGCTAAACGAATAGCACTGATAATTCTTGATAAATCACCGCTTGAACCGGGAAAATCCTGTTGTCTGTCAATGATAAATTCTCCTAAAGTCTTTAAATTCATTTTATTCTGTTTTTCTATATTATTATTTGGGCATTCCCCTCATTTGCAAAAACAATATATCGCTACCGCGAAACGTTGTTTTTGCAAATGAGGGTCGGGCTATCACTACTCACTCTTTTGTGTTGCTTATATGCAACAACACAAAAGGAGTTCAAACATGCCGTTCTATCCCTAACGCAGTTGAGGTAAGTGCAAAGAAAATGGAATTTAGTATTCTTAAACAATGAATATTTTATTCACATTATTCACAAAAAAGCACATACACCTCACTTAAATCAACAATCTACAAATGCGTATAAACCACATACGTCATTAGCTGACCGACAGCATCCAACGTTGTTTTATCAACAATATCCATATTATCCGCATGCGTATGATGAAACTTACCAAAATCACCGTAATTACCATTCGGCACATAGTGGATTACATCTACAACCGGAATATTTGTCAACTCGTTAATATAAGTATGGTCATCGGTTAAAGGTCCGGCTAATTGATTCACGAAATATTTTCCATATCCCAAATTTTGAGCAGTTGACCACAACTTGTTTACCAAACCTCCTGCATAATGTCTAGAAACTGCGTCTTTTGGAAAAATAGCATCTTTTGCCCCTACCATATCCAATAAAATTCCATACTTCGGATTGTAATTCGGTATAGGCGGATTTTTACACCAATATTGAGAACCTAAACACCACGTATCTCGCATACTGCTTAAATCTTGCATCGTTTCACTTGTTTGCACAGCCCCGTAATCTTCGGCATCAAAAAATAGAATATCTACACCAATTTCGGGATTTTTCAAACTGACTTGTCTTGCTAATTCCAATAATACTCCTACCCCACTTGCTCCGTCATTTGCTCCGTCTATAGGTCGGTTTTTATCTTTTGTATCTCTGTCGGCAAACGGACGCGTATCCCAATGGGCACAAAACATTATTCGTAGCTTTGCTTCTTTATTATATTGACCAATAATATTTTGAATATGCAATACATTTCCTGTAAAGGCTCTTACTTTACCTCGTTGAATTAGCGTATCAAAATCAAATTGAGCTAATTTGTCGGCTATCCATTCTCCGCACTTATCGTGCTCTTGTGTATTCGGTACTCTTGGCCCAAAATCTACCTGCCGTTGAACGTAGTAATAAGCCGAATCTCCATTGAAATCGGGCACATCAACTTTTACTTCTTTCTTTTCTTCTTTAGGTATGCGGATTTGCTTCTCCTCCTTTACCGGTTCTACTCCTTGACAACCTGAAAATAACACACTCGCTACAAATAACCCCTTAACAAAATGATTCATTTATCTCTTTTACTGTAATTCCCTCCAAAAATAACAATTTTTACCAAACTACACACTAAGATACTCAAAACTCATTTTCTTTGCACTCATTTTGTATGCGTTAGGGACGATTAAGCGACTGTGAAAAATAGTTGAGTTTTTGAGCTAACGTAAAAATACCAGCTATTTTATAATTATTTGATTATCAGTATTTTATTTTTACGTTAGTTGGAATCCCTAACATAAATAATTTACAACGACAGTATTGGGAAAAAGAAAGATTCAAAAATTCTTAAAGTTTGTTGTTTTGAGCATAAGCAAATAAAATATTCATCACCTAAGAAAACTAAATTCACTTTCTTGCTTCCAATTTTATCCACGTTAGGGATCATTAAGCGACTGTGTAAAAAACAGTTGAGTTTTGTTGCTAACGTAAAAATATTGGCGATTTTATAATCTTTTGATTATCAATATTGTATTTTAACGTTAGTTGGAGTATCCCTAACGCAAGTATAATGAGCACTATAAAGTGTTTTTATTTCCTTTATATTTCTTCAAAAATTATTTCCATAGCTCGGCTATGCAAAGAATTTTTTCATCATCTAAAGAAACTAAAACTCACTTTCTATGCACTCATTCCACTTGCGTTAGGGATAGAAACGGCATCCTTTTGCCCTCCCTCCTTTTGGAGGGCAAAAGATATAGTGGATA
>JALWSJ010000204.1 GCA_026993705.1 Flavobacteriales bacterium | reverse complement strand
GTTCCTGTAGCTAAATCAGCGACAACGCATCGAAGAGTCGCAGAGGAAATCCCTAACTATAAAGTTCCCAAAGGGAAAACCATTTTAACTCAAAAATCACCGCCTTTATCTAAAATTATACTATACACCAATCTGTATAGCAATAATCTATACGCAGAACATTTGCTCAAGCATGTAGGAAAGGCAAAGTATAAAACAGGCAATATTTTTTCGTCCACACTGGCGATAAACAATTATTGGAAAGAAAAAGGAGTATTTAAAACACCGATTTATATCTCCGACGGAAGCGGTTTGTCTCGGTACAATGCCATTTCTGCCACACACTTGGTCGATGTGTTGATTTATATGCGAACCCAAAGTAAATATGCTAAAACTTTTTACAGTACCTTGCCCGTAGCAGGAAAAACAGGAACATTGAGAACCGTAGGTAGAAAATCCATTATAGAAGGTAAACTCAGAGCGAAGAGCGGAACAATGACACGCGTAAAAAGTTACGCAGGTTACGTAAAAGCCAAAAGCGGAGAAGAATTATGTTTTGCCATAATAGTTAACAATTATACTTGCACCAATCTTCAAATCAAAAAGAAACTTGAAAAACTGATGATAGCCATAGGAGAATATGAAAGTAAATAGGATTGTTAGGGCGTTCCCCTATTCCGGTAAACAAACATATCGCTCACGCTCAACGTTTGTTTACCGGAATAGGGTCGGGCTATCCACTATATCTTTTGGTTTGCATAAAGCAAACAAACCAAAAGGATGCCGTTCCTATCCCTAACGTGTGTAAAAAGAGCGGTAAGAGAATGAGTTTTTTAAGAGTTTTTTTTGTTTCTAGACACTCTGATTTATAGTTTATAAAGTCTTAAATTAAGTCCTGTTTTGTGTTTTACCTTAAATCCGCAAGTGATTTCGTTATGAAAAGTCAAAATGCGTATTATTATTATTATTATTATTATTATTGGTCAAGCACAGTTTTGAGATACGCAAGCGTAGCCATAGCTACGGTGAGTATCGAAAAAAGAGCATTGTCAATAATGATGCGGAGTTTGGCTTTGTAATAGAAGTTCACTTGCGGATTTAAGGTTTTATATCATTTTAATGTTTAAATGGTGTTAGCTCCGAATCTTTATTGGTAATGCATGCTTATCGATATTCACTATGGTTAATGTTCTGTTTGTGCGTCTCAAAATGTTATAGAGCAATACTGACACATATTTTGACTTCTTATAATACAGAATGATAGGCTATGAATAAATTTGGATAAGGTTTTGTTGGTTTTGAAAGAGTTTTTTTATTATTTTTTTGTAGAGTTCTTTTTTTGTTCTAAATTGCATCCAATTCAAAATCAAATGACTATGAGAAGAGTTTTTATAACATCATTTTTATTCGCCTCGATGGGGATAATGGCACAAACTGAAGGTGTTTCGATTAATAATACAGGAGCAAGTCCGAATACAAATTCAATTTTAGATGTACAGTCGGATACCAAAGGAGTTTTATTACCTCGTTTAACTACTAATGCGAGAAGTGCATTAGGTGCTTTATTGGCTATGGTCGATAATGGTATGATGGTTTATGACAAGGATATGAATCTCTTTTTCTATTGGGATGGTACTCAATGGGTGCAGGTAGGAAGTGGTTCCGGTGATAACTGGGGAACACAAGTCGTTCAAACAACAGGAACAAACATTACAGGAGATGGAACTCCTGCAAATCCTTTGGCTGTAACAGATGGGGATTCAGATCCAACAAATGAGATAGAATTGCCTGGTACAGCAATAGTCAATCAGGTTCTTACATGGGATGGTTCAAATTGGGTTGCTCAAAATTCTTCTTCGGGGGCTGATAATTGGGGAACTCAAGTGGTTCAAGTATCAGGGGCTAATATTTCGGGTGATGGAACCTCTGCAAATCCTTTAGTTGTGACAGATGGAGATACAGACCCAACAAATGAAATTGAGTTGCCATCCGGTGGAACTAGTGGTCAGCTTTTATCAACTGACGGTACGGGGAATTATACATGGGTAAATGATAATATGGGAACAGATAATCAAAATATTCAAAACCTTGCTTTTGATGTAAATACTAATGTTCTAACCGTAGGAATAGAAAACGGTTCTTCTCAAACGGTTGATTTAACAGCTCTACTCAATGATGCGGATAATGATCCCAATAATGAGATACAAGATTTGAGTTTGAATGCTTCAACAAATATACTAACTATTACGAATAACGGTAGTGCTACTAGTATTGATTTAAGTTCATATTTGGATAATACAGATAATCAAGATTTGTCTTTAAGTGGTAATACTTTATCATTAACTAATGATGGGACTCCCGTTGATTTAAGTGGATATATTAATACAGATAGTCAGAATTTGAGTAATACAACTTCCGGAAGCAATGTGACGGTTAATATAAGCGGTGGAAGTGGTACTACTTTTTCGATTAATGATGCGGATTCAGATCCAACAAATGAAATAGAATTGCCGGCAAGTGCTGTAAATGGTCAGGTTCTTACATGGAATGGCTCAAGTTGGATAGCACAAAACGCAGCTTCTGGAGCCGATAACTGGGGAACACAAGTGGTTCAAACCTCCGGAGCCAATATCTCCGGTGATGGAACTTCTGGAAATCCTTTAATAGTAACAGACGGAGATTCAGATCCAACAAATGAGATTCAAAATTTGTCATTATCGGGAAATACCCTATCTATTTCCGGGGGAAATTCTGTAACTCTGACTGATACAGATCCGACAAATGAGATTCAAAATTTATCTTTGACGGGGAATACTTTGTCTATATCAGGAGCAAACTCTGTTACATTAACAGATACAGACCCAACTAATGAAATTCAAGATATTAGTTTGAATGGGACAAATCTAAGTATAACAAATGGTTCAACTGTTGATTTATCTTCTATCGGAGGAGGAAATAATAGTAATACTGCTAATTCGACACCTACGGTAGGAGCTTCGGGGGTTAAAATGCTTAAACTTGTTGAATCACAATGTCAACAAGATATACTAGGTACTGCTTATATTGGAGCGGATGATAATATTTGGGCACATGGTTACGGAGCTCAATATCAGTATGGTGTGCCAGGAACAACAAATAATTCATTTAAGCCACATATTGAGCCGGTTGACCCTGTAAATGGGGGCAGGAGAGGGAAATGGAAATATGTTTTTGTTGATAGAAATACTCTGTGGGCTCTTACAGATAGTGGGGAGGTTTATAGAAGAGGGGTAGATTATAATGGTCAATTAGGAAATGGTACAGGTGTTGGAGATTTAAAATACTTAACAAAAATGGCTTATTTTGAAAATAATAACATTAAAATAAAATATTTATATATTTCACCAACGACTCCACAGACGAATGAGGGAAAAGCAGTGTTTGCTCTTGCTGATAATGGAGATGTTTATGCATGGGGGAGAAATGCAGTTGGGCAATTAGGTATTGGTAATACTGCCGATCAGCAATCTCCTTTAATAGTGACAACACTTCAAGGACGAAATATTGTAAAAATGACACAATCCGGAGGAGGAGGAGGTGGTGTCTCTGTTGCAGCTATTAGTGCGACAGGACAGTTATATACATGGGGGTATAACGGTTATGGTCAATTAGGAACCGGAAGTACTTCTAATTTTAATAGTCCTCAATTTATTTCGGGAATCAACGCACAAAACGTGGTTATGAGAAGATGGAGTTACGGTACGACATTGTTGATTAACTCCTCAGGAAATGTTTTAGGTGCGGGTTGGAATGGCTATGGGATAATAGGTGATGGAACGACTACTAATAGGAATGTTTTCACTCCAACTAGTAATGTTTTTACAAATGCGAAAGAAATAGTTATGGATGTTGATAATAATGCAGCTGCTGTCGTAACCAATAATGGTAATTTATACGTTGCCGGTTATAATGGTAATTATGGATTAGGACTAGGTATTAATGGTAGTACTGTTACGAATTATGTAATGCCTTCTGCTCCTTTCCAGGGTAAGGTAAAAAAAGTGGTTATACAAGGCTGGGGAAGTTATAAATCGATTCATGTTTTGGATACGCTTGGTAGAATTTGGGCTTGTGGAGAAAATAGAGGCGGACAATTAGGTACCGGAGGTACTCATGATGCAGACCCAAATGGATTATTTACTCGGGCTATGGATGAATTGAATGGAGCAGTTAAGTTTGTTGATATACAGCCAATTGGACATTATAGATACGATTATTTTTCTATGGTTGCTCTTACAGAAGATGGTCGTGTAATGACAACAGGAGCACCTCATTATGGGCAGAGTGGAGACGGAACAACTACAGCACAAGGACCTTGGCGATATTATTATCAGTTAATTAATTTTCAATAATTTTCAAATAAAATATAAAAAGCCCCATCTTCTTGAAAGATGGGGCTTTTTATATTTTATTGATGTAGTTATCTTTCGAAATTTATTTTTTTCGAATCATTTTAAATGAATAGGTTTGGAATTTACCTTAAAGTCGTAAGAAGGTCGTTGTGAATAGTCAAATTGTGCATTGGTTTTGATATAGTATAGTTTTGAAATAAGCAAAGCGTAGCTTAAGTGATAAGTGTTTAAAAGTGAGTGTTGCCTACAATAATGGAGAGTTTGGTTTTGTATTAGGACTTCATTTGTGAATTAAAGATATTTATATAATTAGTACTTTGTTCAGCAAAATATCAATATCACACCTCTTTATTGTAATAAATCTTATAATAGTGCATTCCTCTAACTTCGTCGTAGCCTTGCTCAACGAATTTATGAATGGAATCTGGGTCGTTAAAATTCATTTTAAGTTGAATGCCTGTGTCTAACTTGATATTGTTGGCTATTTTCTTTTTTTCTCTTTGAAGAACAGGTGTAGAAACATCAAAAGCATCGGCGATTTCAACTTCGTATTCTGATTCATAGGCTTTTTTGTAGTCGATAAAGTCGTCTTTCAATTCTTCTACACCTTCAAAGATGGTGTCGTTAAATTTTTCTGTTTCGATGTGTTCGTTTTCCTCAAAAAACTTTACGGTTTGTGAAACAAAATCTATTTCCTCTTTCTTGGTTTCGTTGTTGCCGATAACGTCTTTCGCAAAGGACTTACACAAATCCATATAGGCTTTGGTTTCGTAGTTTTCGTCTTTGATGATGTCGATGTTTAAAAAGTCTTTTTTCCAATAATCGGCATCGTAGCTGTTTTGGTCAACCGTCAGAATGACAAGACCTTTTTCACTCGTATTTAAGATGATACAACCTTTATCAAGTTTCTTAATGTTTATTCCTTCCTCTACGAGTAAACTTAGGTAAGTTTCTTTTTCTTGGATTTGTAGAAAAGAATCTTTTCGTTCGGATTTAAAGATGCCAATAGCATTGGTTAATTCTCCTTCAAGATACATTTCATCGTAGTAAACGACAAATAAATCACCAGACTTAATATGTGGGTGATTGGACTGGTCGTAAAGATGTTTTACTATCTTTTCTGTGTTTTCAAAAAATAACTCTTCATTGGCAAAGGTTTGTTCAGCTATATTTTTTAGAACGTTTTCCTCTTCCTCTAAGTCGCTTGAAAATGTATATTTTTCGGTAACTTTTACAAAGGGTTTTAGAAAATATTGGTTAAGCAATTCGTTTAAGTCTTCGTCAGTTTCTAAAGGAGTTTCGGAAATAAAAAAATCTTCTTCATTGTGTTTATTTCCTACTCTGTGCAAAGCAACTTGCCCTATTTTTGACGATTCTACATTTATCATATCCGTAATTAATTAGATGGGGTACAATATTACCAATTGTATTTTGAAAAGAAAGATGTTGGAGAATATATTTGACCTGTAAAGGTGTTATTTTATTTTAATCCTGTTACTTTTGTCTAAATAGATACAGGAAAACAAGTATATTGACTTGTTACTTACAAAAAAAAACAACAACAAAATGCTGTTAAAATTTTATAGAAC
>JALWSJ010000203.1 GCA_026993705.1 Flavobacteriales bacterium | reverse complement strand
TTATTGAGTTCTTTCCAATTTTGAGGAAATAACTCAAATAATTTATTTGCTTTATGTTCTGGAATACGGTTCAATACATCAAGTAGCCATTTATAAGGATTAATATCATGTACTTTACCGTACGCTTACGCATCTTTCCTTAATCTAGAAATTATTTCAAATTGCTGATTACAAATAGCAGTAACAAAAGGTTCTTTTGAAAAATATGCGTCAACTAAAATATACTTTGACAATTTAGCCAAAGCGTCTTTATGCCTTAATATCGAATTAGCATATTGCATAAGAAGTGTCTTACTTTTATCTTGTTTGGTTTGAACAGCCTCTAAATGAAAGGCACTATGATTTGCTATATCTACTACAGCTAACCCTCCTATTTCTAAACCTCATTTTGTAGCATTAGAAACTCTAGACCAATACCATCAAACCTGAGCTGTTTTCTTTCCTGACTTACTAATATGGCAAGGGTCAAAGGCTATAGCCAAGGTTGAACTACAGTTTGACTGTATTAAAATTCGATTGAACTCCATAAAGTTAAAATTATTAGAGAATTGTTTTCGAAAATATTGTTCCCCATATTTTGAATAACGTGATAACTGTAAAAAATTAATCCTCCCTATTATACCTAAAAATAAACCCAAGATGATGCATATAAATTTAGATTGACTTTTATTAACGTTTTGCATTTGGTTTAATGCCTTATTTATGTGAACTTTGTGACTGGTTAATCCTGCAATAATCTTCATTAGAAATACTTTGTAAACATATCTAAACATACTGTCTATCAATGAGTTAACCTGATTTTTTTGATTTAAATAACTAACAATCAGTTGTTTAAGTAAAAAAGTAACGAACTATTGTAAGTTAAAAATTAGTTCTTTTCATTTCATCCGTCGTTATTTTTGCGAACCATAGCTACGGCTACGCTTCTTAAAAATGCCTAGATTGAAAAGAAAATAATCTAATTTCACTTTTATACACAAACTGTAAATAACTTCTTCAAAAAATCTTTCCATAGCGAGTGCTATGCAAAGATTTGATTCATTGTCTATGAAAACTAAAACTTTCTTTCGGCTCGTTTCAAAATTAAAATAGTATGACTATTTCAATAATCCTTACATACGCAAGTGGAGTTCTATTTCGTGTGCGTTAGGGATAGTAGTGGCATCCTTTTGTGTTGCATATATGCAACACAAAAGATATAACGGATAGCCCGACCATTACGGCATTAAAAAGTAGTTTCGTTGCACTACACTACTTTTTAACGCCGTAATGGGAACGCCCAGATCTTCTTTATTTTTCAAATAGCATTACGCTTTCTATATGGGAGGTATGAGGGAATTGATCGACTAATGATACTTTTTTAAGCTGATAACCTGCCGATTTTAATTCAATGGCATCGCGGGCTTGTGTTGCCGGATTGCAACTAACATATACGATTCTGTTCGCTCCTAATTTGATAACTTTTCTTAGTGTTTTAGGTGCTATACCTCCTCTTGGCGGATCGAGTACGATAGTTCCTATTTTACCTTCGTATTGAGGATAATTCAATAGAAATTTACCGACGTCGGAGGCATAAAATTCTACGCCCTCTACACCGTTTAACCGTGCGTTTCGTTTGGCATTTTCTATTGCGGATTCTACAATATCCACACCGATAATTTGTGCGTTTTCGGTTTGTGATGCCAGCAATTGACCTATTGTTCCCGTTCCGCAAAACAAATCCATAATGACTTGGTTGTTGAGATTGTTCTCCTCTGTGGCATAATCGATGACTTTTTGATAGAGTTTTTCGGCACTCGAAGGATTGGTCTGAAAGAAACTTTGCATACTGATTTCAAAATTCAACCCCAAAACTTGTTCGATAATCATTGATTTCCCCCATGCGGTGTCACTAGGTCCTTTTTCCAATTTTGCACGATCGGCAACATCGTCATTTATGGTGTGGATAAACCCTGCTAAACGTTTCCCTAACAGCTCTTGCAAGAAAGCTACGAATTCTTGTGTATCGAACTGCTCCATTCCTTTTGAGGAAGTTACCAAATTGATAAGTAATTCATCATCGGCAAAACTTTTACGCACGACCAAATGCCTGAAAAAACCTATTTTCTTAGGAGGATGCCAAGCGGGCAGTCGCGTTGCTTGTAAATATTCTCTGATTTTTTTTAATCCGTTTTCAAGCTCTACATCAAATAATCCTGATTCTTTATCTAAATTTTCGACTTTCCACCACGTTCCGCGATGTTTGAATCCTAAAGCAAAATCGTCTATCTCTTCATCTGTGTGAATATCGTGTCGAATCTCCGAAAAGGAGTACTCCATTTTATTTCGATAGTTGTAATCTTTGGGCGAGGCAATGTATTCGTCAAACAATGAACGGACTTCTTTTATCTGACCTAATTTTTCAAATAGATTAAGTGTTGTTTCTTTTTTATAGCTTCTTTGTTTTTCGATAGGCAACGTAATATAAGGTGCTCCGGAAATCGGTTGAAACGGAACTTCAACTTCTTCGGGAGAATGTTCAAGTATCTTTAACAATCGAGCTTCTGCATGTTTTTTACGCTTTTTGGTGATTTGTACTTCTACTTTTTGCCCCGGTATAGCATTGGGTATAAAAACCACAAAATTTCCTTGTTCTGTTTCCACCCGTGTAAGCCCTTTCCCCCCAAACGCCATATCTTTCACTGTTAAGACTAACTTCTCTCCTTTTTTTAACTTCATTTTTCTTTTTATTTTCAAAAAATCAATATACCCAAAGCAATCCCTGCTACTATCAACAATATATTTTTTAGTTTATCGTGTTGGTGATGATATTCTTCAAACACCAATAAAGTGGTAATATGCATCAACATTCCCGTTGTAATCGCCAACAAAATAATACTTGCTTCTCCCAACCAATCGACTGATTGAAGAAGGATTCCGGTTTCCGCACCTAATGGCGACATAAGCGAAAACAACAAAAACAACAGCAAAACTTGTCGTTTTTTTAATTCCGTTTGCAATAAGAACAACATCAGCACAATTGATACAGGAATTTTATGTCCGACTATCGCCCACAAAAAAACATTGGAGAAAGCACTTTGTGCTTGTATTACGACATGTTCGTGTCCGGCGTTTAAAACTTCACCATCTGACAAAAATAAAGGGATTCCCTCTATAAACGAATGTAAACTCAATCCGAAAAACATGGCAAGCAATGTTAGATTAACCGAATGATTATGCTGAGAATCGTGTACATGCCCGTGTTCAATTCCCTTTGAAAACAATTCTAAAAACAATTGAAACACAAATCCTAAAAGCAGGTAAATACCTACGTCTTTTACCTTGCTTTCAAAAACTTCGGGCAACAAATGCAAACAAATCAAACTCAACACAAAAGAGACTCCAAACGCCGTAATATAATGTTTGTATTTGAGAAATAAACTCTGAAAAACAAAAGTAAGCCCTCCTACTGTCAAAACAGAAAAAAACAGAATTGATATGATTGTAAATTGCCCCAAGTATTTTTAATTTTCACACAAAGGTAAACAAAAAACAAACTCTAGTTTATTTCTTATACCATTTGAATATTGAAAAGAGACGAAAGAAAGTGAGTTTTAGTTTTCTTTGACAATGAATCAAATCTTTGCATAGCATTAGCTATGGAAATATTTTATGAAGAAGTATAAGGAAAATAAAAACACTTTCTAAGGTGCTGTTCAATGTTTAAATGGTATATACACCCAACCTTCAATCGTAGCACTTTTTAGGAAGTATTTTGCTTCTTCTTTACTATCAAAACTTTTCGGAACAGCATAATACCGACTATTTTTCGAATTGTAATAGACCTGTGCTTCATACCCCTGTTTACGCAACTCCTCTATTCTATTTTGAGCATTCTTTTTGGTACTGAAACTTCCACTTACGATTAAATAGGACTTCAATCCGCTATCTTCTTTATTTTCAATGAAAGACTTCTGTTCTTCAGTAAGTTTATTTTGCACTATATCCTCAGACTTTCTAGACGTTGTTACAGGCACACGAAAAACCCAAAAATCTATTCCCAATTCACTCCCTTTGCTTTTGGCTGTTTCCCTGTCATCAAATTCACCTACTACGGCATAATACCTCCCGTTTTTAGGGTTCTGATAGATTTTTCCTGCAACCCCCTTCTTTTTTAATTCTCTCACCCTCCTTCTTGCTCCGATCACTTTAGCAAACGAACCGGAAACCAATGTATAGTTCTTACTGAATGAAGCGTTTTTAAATGCTATGCTCTTCCGCTTCCTTTCTAATTCTTTTTTTCTTGCCAACGCAAGCAATTCTTCCTCTCTTTCTGTATAATTTACCGCAACGCTGTCATAGTACGTGTCATGAAACACCATAATTTTCCCACTGTAACACGCTGTCCAAACATTGTTTGTCGCATCATCTATGGTTACACCTATTGGTTTGCTTTTGGTTTTCGCTTTGGTAACAACCGTCATATCGTTGGTTTCAACCTTTGCCAATTCATTACTTCCGTAATTTACCACGTACAAAAAGCGTCCATCGGCAGAAATTTCCATCGAACGGGGCAACCTTCCCGTGCTTGTTTTGGTCATAGACATATCCGAAAACCTGATTTTGGCAATCTTCCCTTCGCCGTTCAAACTCACATAAAGAAATTGATTATCAGGCGACAAACACAAATGCCGAGGATTTCTCCCGATATGTTCTAACCACTGTATCGAATAATCTCCTAAGTTCAATTTTGCTATTTTTGTATCTCCCATAATAGCAACATAAGCAAACTCTCCATACTTATCTACCACAATGCCCCTTGGAAAACGCCCCAAATCTACTCTTTTGATTTCCTTATTCAATTTCGTATCTATTACACTCAAATCACCACTCGACCAATTCGTTACCAATACTCTCGAATCATCAGGTGTAACCGCCACATATTTTGGCACAGCACCAACTTGCACCACCTGTTCAATCTCATACGTAATGGTATTTATTTTATACACAAAACTATTATCGTATTTCGTTTTAGAAAGACAAGCATCACACCCCGGATGAGCAAAATCCTTACTCGTTCCCCCTGTCATCTCATAATTTGAAACCCACGCATATTTACCTCTATGGCTAAAAGCACATTCCACTGGTGCACCTTTATAAATTCCCGTATATTGGTCAAATCCATAATCACTCAACCTCACCGCATCAGATATGGTTTTCAGTAATTTATAAGTTTTATCATAAACAGTTATCGTATGTCTATACATCATATTCTGAGCAAAAAATACCCCTGAACCATTAGACATCACAGACTTTGGCGAAATCCTCCCGGTAATTGTTTCCAACAACTGTAATTTCTTCCCGTGAATAAACACAATCGAATCTTTCTTCTCTTGCCCGACGACAAAACAAGCCCAAAACAATGCTATAATCCACATATTCTTCACCACCTGCAAAGTTGCCTTATTTTTTTGACACTTGTTCTCCTTACCTAATATTTATACCAATAGTCCGATGTTTAAAACCCTAAACCTATTCATTATTTGGGCATTCCCCTCACAGCGAAAAAGAGCATACCCTTACAGGGAACGCTCTTTTTCGCTGTGAGGGTCGGGCTATCACTACTCACTCTTTTTGCTCTCAAAAGGAGGAGAGCAAAAAGGAGTTCAAACACACCGTTCTATCCCTAACGTGTGTAAAATGAGTGCTAAGAAAATGAGTTTTAGTTTCTTTAGACGATGAAAAATTCTTTTGCATAGCACCAGCTATGGAAAAGAATTTTGAAGAAGGATAAAGGAAATAAAAACATTTTATGGTGCTCATTTGTAAGCGTACGGTAAAGTACATGTTATTCGTTATTGAGTTCCTTCCAATTTTGAGGTAATAACTCAAATAATTTATTTGCTTTATGTTCTGGAATACGGTTCAATACATCAAGTAGCCATTTATAAGGATTAATATCATGTGTTTTACATGTTGCAAAAAAGCTATAAAACATAGCCAAATTTT
>JALWSJ010000202.1 GCA_026993705.1 Flavobacteriales bacterium | reverse complement strand
CTCTTTTGTGTTGCATAAGTGCAACAACACAAAAGGAGTTCAAACACGCCGTTCTATCCCTAACGCGTATTGAATGAAGTATAAGAAAGTGAATTTTAGTTTCTTTAGACAATGAAGAAAATATAAAGCAAAAAAAGCCAAAGTTTAAACTTTGGCTTTTTTTGCTTTATATTTTAAACGATTTTAAGCTTGAACAGCTTCATTTGCTTTTTTGTAAAAATCATCAACGTTCATTTCTTTCTCGTCAACTTTAACCGCTTCTTTAAGGTGTTTCGTAAATTTTTCATCGTAAAGTTGGTCATACACTTTTTTAGCTTCTTTTTCATCAGCAAGAACCGATTTAGCTATGTTATCCATTTCGGCATCTTCAGGAATCATCATACCGTACTGAGCATATTGATTACCAATAAGTTCTTTTACATGTTCAACAGCTTCTTCATTAGTTACTTTAATGTTGTCCTCTTGCATGATTTTGTTTTCAATCAATTGATTTCTTAAAGTTTCGGCATATTGGTCGTATTCCTTCTCTATTTGTTCTTCTGTTAATTCAGGATTAGTCAATTTAATCCATTTTTTCAAGAAGGTATCAGGAAGTTTTAATTTTAGTTTGTCTCTTAACTTATTTAAAAATCCTTTTTTGAATACAACATCGCTATCTTTAGAGAATACTTTGTGTAATTCTTCCTTAATTTTTTCTTTAAATTCTTCAACACCGGCTACATTTCCTTCTCCGTAAATCTTATCGATAAGTTCTTGGTCAATATTAGCAGGCTTTAAACGTTTAATTTTTTCAACCGTAAGTTCTACTTTGTTGGCAAATTTTTCAGCAGCTTCTTTGGATATGTTCAGCATAGCAGCCATATCAGCAACACCATTACTAATTTTCTTAGGGTCAATAATCAGTTTATCTCCGATTTTTAATCCAACAAATTTTTTCTTAGTATCCTCATCTGTAAAGTATTCATTCACAACTGAAGAAGTGTGATTTACTCCTCCCTCAACAGGATTGTTGTTTTCATCAACTTCAACAAAATTAGCTAATATCATATCGTTGTCTTGACTCTCTTCCTGCTCTTCCAAAACACCGTGTCTTCTAGCTAAATCATCAATATGTTTGTTGACTAATTCATCATCAATTTTTACTTTGCTGTATTCAGCTTTGCTCTTTTTGTTAAGTTTAACTTCAAATTCCGGAGCTAATCCTATTTCATATACAAATTCAAAATCACATGGGGTTTTCCAGTCGATAGTTGAGCTTTTTTCAGGAACCGGAATAGGTTGTCCTAATATGTTTAAGTTATTGTCTTTGATATAATCGTAAAGAGCCTGATTGATTAATTTATCTAATTCTTCACTTAATAGTGATGCTCCGTATTTCTTTTTTATGATAGACATAGGAACGTGTCCTGGTCTGAATCCAGGTAGCTGGACTTGTTTTCTAGCAGCTTTTAATGCTTTTTCATAAGCATCTTGGTAATCTTCTTTTGCTATTTTTACTTTTAAAATAGCGTTTAAGTCATCAATGTTTTCTCTTACAACTTCCATTTTCCGGTTTAGTTTGTTATTTTGTTATTACTAAAAGTTGTTATAAACAACTCTATACTAAAAATGGTATAAGTGTTTCCGCTTATACCATTTTTAAATTTTGAGTGCGGATAGAGAGAGTCGAACTCACACGCCTTGCGGCACTAGATCCTAAGTCTAGCGTGTCTACCAATTCCACCATATCCGCGATTGAAATAAGCTCATTTGCTTAACTTCGGGTTGCAAATATAGATATTATTTTTAATTCAACAATGTAAGAAGTATAAAAAATTATATTTTTTTGAAAAAATTAATGAGTAAACGGCTGTAGTCGTTAAATTCTGTAAGAGGCAATATTTCGGGCTTGTCATAAATATCGTGATAAGCTTTGATTCCTCCCAAGGTGTATATAAAAAAGGCGGGTACTCCTTTTTGTGTAAACCAGTAGTGGTCGGAGTTGGCTGCCGGTCCTCTGAAATAGACTTTTTCCAGATAATGTTTTTTAAGATTTATTTTTGCCAATTTTTTGAATTGCTTTTTATAGAGTGTTCCGTTTACGACTTTTATACCTTCGTCTCCTGTTCCGGCTAAATCCAGATTGACTAAAAATTTGATTTTTTCTAACGGAAATAAAGGGTGTTCTGTATAGAATTTAGAGCCTAATATTCCTGCTTCTTCTGCACCAAACGCCATAAAAACCATGTTATATTTTGGCTTGTGAGTAGAATAGTATTTTGCTAAATAGAGTAACATAGCTGTTCCACTTGCGTTATCATTCGCTCCGGGAAATAGAGCATCTGTTCCCATCATTCCCAAATGGTCGTAGTGAGCAGTAACGACTACATATTTATTCTTTTTTCTACCGGGGATATAGCCTATTTCATTAGATGATTCATAGTTCCTAATAAGTTTATTTTTGATGTTTAGTGTTATTTGCTCTGTGCTTTTTGTTAGAAACTCTCTTTTTACGGATAAAATGGCATTAGGGGCGTTTTGTGAGGCTACCGACCATGTGAATTTGTTATTTTCAATACTTATAATGGGGTTCATACTACTTAGATAGTATTTGAGTTCATTAAGTGTTTTTCGTTCATCGGCGTCTTTTATTCCTTTTCCGTCAATAATAAAAACGGTATTTTTAGCAATTCTCATTGATTTTAGTTGTTCTATTATTGCCTGGAAATTGGTAGTGTCTATCCACAAGGGGACGAAACTTCCTTTAGAACTTCCTGAAACTGGTTCAACAATGAAATTTTTTCCAGGAATGAGTTTTTTATTGTCTATTGTTACTTCTACAGTGTCGGGGAAGGTGTTGACATCCATGTAGAATGGTTGTTGATAACTTGAACCGAATGGCTTTAGACCGTATTCTTTGAATTTTTTTTCAATAAATTTTGCAGCTTTTTTACTACCGTTATTGACATATCCTCTTCCATAATATTGAGGTGAAGCTAAGGTGTTTACGATTGTTTTCCCAAATTCTTGTGGTGTTTGTGCTGATAGAGAAACACTTGTAGATAGAATCGAAAGAAAAAGTATTATTGAGTTTTTTAGTTGCATATTATTTATACCTTCGTGAAAATTTTAGTCAAAAATAAGGAAGATAATTGGTAAAACGGATTGTTTTTTTTAGAAGTTCAAAGTGTTGTTAGGAAATGTTGACAGGAATTAGTTAAATTCCTTATTTACCGGTTTTATTTTCTCGCGTAAGGGATAGAAACGGCATCCTTTTGCCTGCTTGCCTTTATGGCAGGTAAAAGATATAGTGGATAGCCCGACCCCAATTTATAAAAACAATGTTTAGCGAGAGCGATATATTGTTTTTTGTAAATTGGGGGAACGCCCAAATATAAATTTAATTATGGAAAACAAAAAAATATTACAATCTAGGTATCAGGTTCGATTTCAGGATTCTGACCCTTTTAGGCATTTGAATAATGCTCGTTATTTAGATTATTTTGTAAATGCAAGAGAAGACCAATTTGAAGCGGAATTTGGTTTGAAAACAGGACGAATGGCTTTTACCAAAGGTATTGGTTGGGTGGTAACTAAGAATTTGATTAGTTATTTGGTGCCGGCGAATGTGAATGAGGATATTTTGATTGAGTCGCAATTATTGGAGTATGGGAATAAGCATTTGCTTATTGAAATGAGAATGTGGGATGAACAAAAAAAAGTATTGAAAGCTTTGAATTGGGTGAGTTTGGTGCATATTGATATTCAGAAAGGTCGTCCGATTAATCATTCGGAGGATTTGAAAAAGATGTTTGAATCCATCTTACTTCCTATTGAAACAAAAGATTTTGATGAGCGTACTGCGTATTATTCGATGCGAAATAAGAAGTTGTTTTCAGAAATGCAGTAGATTATCGTATAATAAATTGTACTATTTTACGTTTGTAAGTTTTTAGTGTGTTTAGTTTTCATGAAAAAGTTTGTTTTATTCTTCGCGGGATGTTTGTTGTCGGTAGTTTGTTTTGCTCAGACAATTTATATCGAAATTACCGGTGTTCGCAGTAATGTTGGTCAGTTGTTGTTGGGGGTGTATACGACACAAGAGCAGTATGCAAAAAAAGAGGCAATACTTAAAAAAACGGTGTATAAAAATGATTTAGTAAACGGTACGATTACAGCAAAAATAGAAGGTTTACCTCCGGGAACTTATGGTATCGCATTGATGGATGATGAAGATATGAATTGGGAAATGGCATTTCGGTTTTTTTTGCCTGCTGAAGGGTTTGCTTTTTCAAATTATTATCATACTAAATATTCAAGACCTTTGTTTGATGATTTTAAATTTACGTTGGGTGAAAAAGACGAAATTGTTGTAATGAAGTTGAGGTATTTGTATGACTGATTTAGGGCAAAATTAACTCTTTTTCTATAAAATTCAGTGCTATTGTCGTAGTTGGAATTTCAAAATCAAACCAATCTTGTAAATCGTTTTCTAATCCCAGTCCATTGAGGTAATTGTTTAGAGCTAAATTTAGTCCGCTTGTATAATCAGAATGTGTTGTCCCTTGTTCATCTATATGCTCTAAGTCATTTTGGGCAAATCCTTTAAATTCGGGTCCTATGATTTTTATTCCGTAATCATCAGGATTTTTGCCGATTGGGCTGTGGAATGTGGTCGAGAATTGGTGCCAAAAGGCACTTTGGATACATCCGTTAAGGAAAAGTTGGCGAACAACTTCTAGTGAGTCAATGGTTTCTTGGTCGGTTTCGGTAGGAAATCCGTACATCAAATAAGCGTGAACCATAATACCTGCATCGGCAAAGTTTTTGGTAACTCTAGCTACTTGCCCAATGTCAACGCCTTTTTTCATTTTTGCTAGTAACCTGTCGCTGGCAACTTCTAAACCTCCGGTTACAGCAATACATCCTGATTGGGCAAGGAGTTCACAAAGTTCTTTGCTAAATGTTTTTTCAAAACGTATGTTTGTCCACCAAGTAATGTAAACTTTTCTGTTTAGTAGTTCTTGTGCCAAAGCTTTCATTATTTTGGGAGGTGCGGCTTCGTCAACAAAATGAAAACCTGTGGTTTGGGTGTCAGCAATTATGCTTTCTATCTTATCTACTAAGTTTTTAGCAGTGGTAATTTCGTAATTTTTTATATAGGGCAAACTTACGTCGCAAAACGAACATTGCTTCCAATAGCAACCATGGGAAATGGTTAATTTATTCCATCGTCCATCACTCCAAAGGCGGTGCATCGGATTCATAACGTCTAAAAAGGAAAGGTATAGGTGATGTTTAATTCCTTTGTAGCTTGGGGCGGGCAAATCTCTGTGGTGAAAAATAGTGTTGGGAAGATGATTTTGGTAAATTACTTTCCCGTTTTTTAGTAAGAAAGTTCTTTCCAGTTTTTTACTATCCACTTTGTTTTGCAAGTATTCAATCAAACGGAGTAGGGGAGATTCTCCGTCATCGAGAGTGATGAAGTCGGTGTATTGAAATATACGAGGATCTTTCAGTGAGCGTAGTTCGGTATTGCAATAACCACCGCCGAATGAAATTTTTATTTTCGGAAAATATTGTTTGATAAATTGACCGCAACGCAGAGCCGAAAACAAGTTACCGGGAAAAGGAATGGTAAAGCAGATTAAATCAGGAGAAAACTGCTCTATTTTTTTCGAAAGAAGAACTAATAATTCATCTTCGATGAGTGTAGTTTCAGAACTTAAATATTCTTCCAGTTGGTCAAAACTACTTGCTGCTGAAGCTATGCTTTCTGCATAGCGGGTAAAGGAAAAGAACTCATCAAGATTGGCTTTTATAAAATCGCCTAGTTCTTCAATAAAAAGCGTAGCAAAGTGTTTCGCTTTATCAATGATTCCTAAGTTTCCAAAAGCCCAATCTAAATTTTCTTCCAGTTCTTCAAAACGGTGGTTTTTGGGGAGGTAAGCAGGATGAAGTATTTGGTAAGCGGTAGTAGTTTCGTGTTTTCGTAGAAAACCAATAACGGTGTCAACTTTAGAAATATATTCATC
>JALWSJ010000201.1 GCA_026993705.1 Flavobacteriales bacterium | reverse complement strand
ACAGTTGCACCTCTTTTTGAAGGTCTGAGAATTAATAAAGGATTTTTTATGATATAATTTTGTTCAGATTCTCTCATTTCTTGTATGCCATCCTTTATCTTTGTAACCTGCTGTATTTGAGCTTTTACATCTTCAATCTGATTATATATATTATCTTCTCCATTATACTGTTGGTACGTTTTTGCAAGTTTTTTTGTAAGTTTATCTAATCTTTTTTGAGCTTGTTTTTCACTTCTTCTAGCTTTTCTTTCCGAACCTTTTATAAATTTATCTCCTAATTGGTCATTGTACAAAATAGGATTATTCCCCATACTAACATACGGACTCTCCCAAGCTCTAGCCTTCGGGTCAACACTCAACCATTTACCTAACCTAGGGTCTAAACCTCTAAAGAACGTTGTATAATAATTCCCTTCGCCTTTAATCTCATCATCTTTTTCACTTCCTTGGTAGCCGTAACGGTAGCTTCCAACACTTCCTAATCTTCCAACCATCTCCATCCCAAAGGGGTAATAGTCAGAGTAGGTTATGAAGTTCGGCGTTTGGAAACTTTGGTTTGTTTGATTTCGAGCTCCTTCTTTTTGATATTCACAACTAACTAATTTTAAAGACCTTACTACATTAAAACCTAAACATATCTGTGCTTTATGTATCGTCAAAGCATAATTCTTTATATACATGTTATTGTATCGTGCGTAAAAACGAACGGTTACTTTGGGTAGCATTTGACCTACCTTACATTTTATTTTTTCTACAAGGATTATTATTGTTTCCGTTATGTTATTCAATATTGTATTTACAATGATAAACACTCTATACAGAATAGCATATAATACAGTATTTGATATGTATAACTTTTTGTTCAATCGTGTGTTTTTATTGTTCTGATAAAGATAGTAAAAGTATTTGTTTTTTATGCTTTTGAGAATGTTTTTTTTCGGATAAAGAACACTAAAAATTATTTTTCTTTGCACTTACCTCAACTGCGTTAGGTCTTATCCCTAACACGTGCTGAATAGAAATACATAAGGTGTTTTTATTTCCTTTAATATGCTTCATAAAATATTTCCATAGCTCGGGCTATTCAAATATTTTCTTCATTGTCTAAAGAATCTAAAATTCTGTTTTCTTTACACTCATCTGTATCGTGCGTTAGGGATAGAACGGCGTGTTTGAACTCCTTTTGTGTTGTTGCACTTATGCAACACAAAAGAGTGAGTAGTGATAGCCAGACCATTACGGTGTTAAACTATTTTTGCGTTGGAACGCAAAAATAGTTTAACACCGTAATGGGAACGCCCAAGACACTTATTTTTGCTTTAGTATTTTGTTACCAACGCATGGTTTGATAATGGTAATTTGCTTGTGCTTGTTCTTTTTTATAGATGATATCCAATAGGTTTATCAAAGATTTGACACGATCTTTGTCGCGTGTATTGACCAAAAACAAGGTGCTTTCGCCAACGTTGTACAGATGCTGTTCTGCTTCAAATAAGAGCTGGTAACCTTCAGCTGTATTTTTTGAGGTTTTTACTTGTTCGAACAGACTTTGAACGGAGTTGTAGCTTGCTTGTAATTTATAATGTACTTCTGCTTGTTTTCCTGCTAATGTGAGTCCTTTTTCTCGCAATTTTAATTCCTGAATCTTTAGCATACCACGTTCTTTACGAGTAAACAAATTGTACGAAATACCTGCTCCCCATTTGTAGTTTTCGATGTTGTAATTTTCGGCTAACGTGTTTTGATTTCCGTTACTAAGGACATTGTATCTCAACTCTATTTTGGGTTTTAGTTGCTCTCTTTTTAAGCGTGTTTCTATTTTGGCAATATTAATATTGTTTTGGTAATAGAGAAATTGCGGGTGGTTGTGCACGGCACTGTCGGGGTGTGTCAATACCGGGGTTATCTCTTCGATGTTGTCTTGGTAGTCAGGCGGACTTGTTTTTTTTGAAATTTCTAAAGGGACTACTCCTTCTTTCCATAGAAAAATTTCGAGCTTGGCTTGTTTGTTCTTTAGTTCCAATATCGATTTCTCAATATCTAATTGCCTGTTTTGTAGCTGTATATAGACTTTTAAAGTATCAATTTGAGCTTTATCTCCCGCATTGCAACTTTGTTTAATGTTGCTAAACCGTTGCTGAACAATAACCAAAGAGCTTTGGTAAATTTGAGCTTTGTGATAAGCTTTATACCACTCCCAATAAGCTATCGAAGCGTCATAGAACAATTGATTGAGTATTAATTGTTGCTCAAGCAATGAACTTTCTTGGTAGATTTTTGCTTGTTTCAACTCGGCTCTTCTTTTGTCTATCCATAATCCGTTTCCTAAATTAACGGACAATCCCGCATTCCACAAATCGGTGTTCGAGGTACTCTTTTCTGGATTGATAAAAACACCATGATTGTTGCTATAACCACCATTCAAACGAATACCGAACCACGTTGGAATTTCTAATCCGTAGTTTTGATAACTAAAGTATTCTTTTTGTTCAAAATATTTTTGATTGATACTCCCTTTTAGTTTTACGTCAAAACCTCCTTTGGCTTTAAGCACCTTCGCTTCACCCATTTTGGGTCTTAATCCTGCCTTTACAGCAATGGGATGATATTGAAGAACGGTTGAGATAAAACTTTGGTAATTCAAGATTTGTTTTTGACCGAAAACACCAAAGTTTAAAAAGACAATGAGAATAAATAGTATTTTATTTTTCATTTTTAGAAGAATTTTTAACGGTGTAATATTTAGGTGGAAACCCGTTTATTTTTCGCCATAACTCATACCATACAGGCACGTCATTGAGCATAATAATTGAAGATGTTCCCGAACCGTAACAAATAGCTGTTGGCCAAGGGTGAGAATCGGTGTCGGGTTTGACGAGTATTCTATATTTTCCATTGGGAGAAATAAACTGGTCAATAGCGTATATTTCACCACTAAATGTCCCAGTGCTTACATTGGGCCATCCTGAAAACACAACAGAAGGCCATCCGTCAAACTGAATGCTTACTTTTTCGTGTTTTTTTATCAAGGGCAAATCGATGGGATAAACATAGGTTTCTACAATTAGTTCGTGATTTTCTGGCATCAACAACAGAACTTCTTTTCCTTGTTTGATGGTTTCTCCCACTCCCCCGACTTTAATTTTTGTTATGTAACCAAATTGTGGTGCAGTCAAATAGTAGTTCTCGGTTCGGTACGCATAGTTACTCAATTGCGTTTGCAGTTTACTTAGTTGCGTTTCTGAATTTAGTTTATCGTTTTCGGTTGAATATTTTGTGCTCAACAATTTATTTACGCTGGCATTATATTTCATTTCTACATTTGCGATAGTTAGCTTAATGTTGATAAGTTCATTTTTGCTATTTAGCCACTTATTTTTGTAACTTACTAACATGGCTTTTGCTTTTTGCAATTTTGTTTTCTTTAATTCTAAAGCTGTCAGCGATTTCAATCCTTTTTGATACAAGCTATCGGTACGGTTAAACTGTCTTTGAGCAATTTTGTAGTCGATTTCAGAAGCAATAAGAGCGTTGCTATCCGCTTCGTTTTTTAAGCGGGTTTGTTGTAGCTTTATTTGGTATTGTTGCAACTGTAAATCTCTTTGTCTTTTCAATACCTCAAATTGATTTTCTTGCGTATTTATTTTGTTTCCATAGACTTCAATGGTTTGTTCTTTCAGGTCTAATTGTCTTCTTGTTCTTTGTAATAGATTTTTATCGAAATAGTTGTCCTTTATTTCCGATAGTTTGAGTATCGTATCTCCTTTTTGTACAAAATCTCCTTCTTTTACATACCATTGTTCTATTCGTCCTCCGATAATAGAGGTTACTGCTTGAGGTTTTTGCCACGGAGTTAATGTGGAAACATAACCAAATGAACGTATGTTTTGTGTCCATGGTAAAAATAAAATAATGATAAGGATGATAAACGAAGCATACAGCAATCGAACCAAAACTCCACTTGAATTTTTATTTTCAACTTCAACAATTGTACTGAAATTGTTATGAGTAATGTCCTTCTCCGAGATTCTGTTGTTTGTAATATTTAACATAGTTTGTTTGTTTAAACCAATTCAAAATTTTTGTCTGCGTTGATAAAGTAAGCCTTATCCACTCTGTTTAGTACCTGTTCGTCATCGGTAGCGATAACCAACGACCAACTGTTTTCCGGAGCAACCAAAAAGTCAATAATAGCATACTTTTCATTTCCTATAGATGAAGAAAAAACATCTTTGATTAACAGTAGCTTTGGTTTATCTACGATGCTTCTACAAAGTCTTATTTTATCCACTATTCCTTTTGAAAATTGTTTTCCTTGTTGTTGAATTACTGTGTCGTATCCATTGGGTAAAGTCTTTACAAATTCCGAAAGTCCAATATTTTTTATTGCCCATTCTACATTTTCAAAAGTTGCTTTTTTTCTTCCCATAGTTATATTTTCCAACAATGAGCCTTCAAATAATAGTTCGTCCATCAAACAATCTCCAATTTCTGAACGCAACTTATTAGGATTCAAATTTCCTAAAGGAATGTCATCGTAAGCAATATACCCCGATTCGATTTTATATACTCCGGCTAAAAGATAAAGTAAAGTAGCTTTACCAGAACTACTTTTCCCGGATATAGCAATCCGTTCGCTAGGATGAATGAGTATATTGGCGTTCATAAATATCAAACGCTCTTGATATGGATATTTAAAAGTAACATTGCTCAATTCTACCTTAAAACCTTTGGAGTCTGGATGCAAAGTAGTGAGATCCATCCCCGTATTTTCATCCAATTCCAAATCGGTAACTTCTCCAATTTTTTCTAAGGCAGTCAACACGTCATAAATGGTTTCCAACGATAAAATCAACTTTTCAACCGAGCCCATTACCATCAGTACGATAATTTCCGAAGCCACAAATTGCCCAATATTCATTTGTTGCTCAATCACCAAAACACTTCCCACAATCAACAAGCCGGCAACTATCATTACTTTGAATACAATTAACATGGCAAATTGTAGAATCAAAATCTTAAAATGAGCTTCCCTATGTTCCACATACTTTTTCACCGATTTGTTAACCCGCTCTAGAGGCAAATCGGTTTCTCCCGCGAGCTTAAAACTAATACTGGTACGTGCCACCTCCTGCAACCAATGAGCTACTTTATATTTACTTTTAGACTCCAACAAACTTGTCTTCAATCCTTTTCTCCCGGCAAGTTGAAAGATAAAAAAGACAATAATCGTCAACAACAAACTCAACCCGATAAAAAACGGATGATACATCGCTAATAATAACAATCCGAAAATAACCTGAATAAGAGCCGTAGAAAAGTCAATCAAAATTTTAGATAAGCCTTTTTGAACCGTCAGCACATCAAAAAAACGATTCATCAATTCAGGAGCATAATGTTTATACATCGCCTCCAGTTTTATTTTAGGAATCCGATAAGCAAATTCAAAAGCTGCTCTGGTAAATATCTTTTGTTCCAAATGCTCCGTTATACGAAGTTGTCCTACTTTCAAAACACCGTTTAAGGTAATCCCCAACAAGACAACAAGCACCAAAACCATCCACGCTGTACTTATTTTCCCTCCCTGTATCAAGTTGACAATTGATTGTATTCCCAAAGGCAACGACAAGTTCACCAAACCACTAAAAGCAGCGTAGATATATACATTTTTTATTTCTTTTCCGTCGGGTTTTATCAGCAATAAAAACCGTTCAACCGGAGTAATTTTTTCTTTGTTTTTCATTGTAAATTTTAATTGGTGTAGGAAAATTATTTGGGCGTTCCCCTCATTTGCAAAAGAAACATATCGCTTAAGCGAAACGTTTCTTTTGCAAATGAGGGTCGGGCTATCCGCTATATCTTTTGCCCTCCAAAAGGAGGGAGGACAAAAGGATGCCGCTCCTATCCCTAACACGGGTGAAATTGGCGGATAGAAAGCGAATTTAAGACCGTTGCAAAACTCATTATACAAAAATATTCAAGGCTATATAAATTTTTTAACCGCGGTTATCATGTTGATAATGAGG
>JALWSJ010000200.1 GCA_026993705.1 Flavobacteriales bacterium | reverse complement strand
CTTTATACTTCTTCAAAAAATTTTTCCATAGCTGGGGCTATGCTCAATGCAATGAACTTTATGGAGAATTTGAAGAATTTATTTTTTTCAAGACTTAGGCGTAAAATTTTTGTTGTAACGTGTTACTACAAAATTTTACAACGACAGTATTGGGAAAAAGAAAGATTCAAAAATGCTTAAAGTTTGTTGTTTTGAGCATAAGCAAAAGAATTTTTCATCGTCTAAGAAACCAATAATTCACTTTCTATCCGCCAATTTCACTCACGTTAGGGATAGAACGGCGTGTTTGAACTCCTTTTGGTTTGTTGCATATATGCAAACCAAAAGAGTGAGTAGTGATAGCCCGACCATTACAGCATTAAAAAGTAGTGTAGTGCGAACGAAACTACTTTTTATGCCGTAATGGGAACACCCAAATTATACTGCTAGTTATTTTTGTGATAAGCGATTAATCCATCTATGGGTTTTTGCAAGATTTTACCTATTTTTAAGTGATATTGACTAGCAACTTTAGTTAATTCTTCTTGGAAATGATATGCAACTGACCCCACTACATTGAAAGGGTATTGTTCATAATTCGGGTATTTTATGATGTGTATTGTGATAAAGCTTTCAAAAGATTGTTCGACTAAATTACGAAGATAATCTTCATTTTTTATATGTTTACCAACCCAACGTGCAAAACTTGCTAAAAAGCGATTGGGTGCTTCGGATTGATAGATTTGTTGCAAAATTTCGGTCTTTGTCAAAAGGTAATCAGTCGATAATTCTTGGCTTAAATGGAGAGGCATAGTTTGGTACAAATAATCTTTTAACAAACGCTTTCCGATGTCGGTTCCAGCTCCTTCGTCACCTAAAATATAACCTAAAGAAACTTGTTCTTCGACTATTTTTTCTCCGTCAAAGACACAGGAATTGCTTCCTGTTCCCAATATGGCACAAATACCTTTTTGGTTTCCGCAAAGGGCTATTGAAGCCCCTAACAAATCGTGTTTAATGTGAACATGTGCTTGAGAGAATGCTTTTTTTAACCCTTGATACACAATATTGTTCATTTCCGTTGACGAACATCCTGCCCCATAAAAATAAATCGCTTTGATTTTCTCTTTATAGTTTTGTATTTCTCCCTCCTCCATCAGCTCCTTATAAATGGTTTCCGAATTTTTAAAGAACGGATTTAAACCTTCGGTTTGGAAACTTGTTATTTCATTATTTCCGTCTAAGACGACCCAATCGGTTTTGGTAGAACCGCTGTCTGCTATTAATTTCATTATGATTATTTTTTGAAACAAAAAAGCCTCAACTCAAAGTTAAGGCTTTTATTATAATGTCTATTTGATATTCTTAACCTTAAATCCGCAAGTAAAAATCTATTACAAAGCCAAACTCCGCATCATTATTGGCAATGCTCGTTTTTCGATACTCACCGTAGCTATGGCTACGCTTGCGTGTCTCAAAACTGCGCTAGACCAATACTAATGCACATTTTGACTTTTCATAACGAAATCACTTGCGGATTTAAGGATTAACTAAAAAATCCGCCTAACATATCTTTGGCTTTGTCGCCTAGCATATCTTTAGCCGTGTCCATTGCTCCATCTGCTCCACCAAACATAGACATCAAGCCTGATGCATCATTTGCATCGGTTTCTTCGTTTTTACCTGTTATCATTTCAACTAATTTTGGCACAATTACCGAAGCCAACATATTAGCCTTTCCTTGATCTAGTCCTAATTTACTTGAAACTAATTTGCCAACAAAATTATTCATTAACGTACCTTGTAATGAATTAGCAGAAGAAGTATTTTCTCCTTTTGAGAATAAATTCATTACAGTATCCATTGCTCCCGAAGCCATGGTTTTTCCAACAACTTCTTTTGCGGATTCTCCTGCAAGGTTTGCAACTACTTCTGCCTTAGAACTATCTAATCCTACTTGCGAAAGTAACTCTGTAGGTATTTGGTCTTTAAGACCGTTTAACATTGAGTCTAACATATTATATTTTTTTAGTTATTTCTTTCCAAATATAATAAATCTGTTTTGAATAAAACGAAGTTTAACGCTTTTATAACGTAATACTTTTCTTTTGCTTCAAAAAGCAACAAAAACCCAACACAGCAATTGCAGAACGTCTATTTTTTTAGTAAACTTGTACGCTTGAATAAACTCACACCTATAAAGTATAAGTTTGTTTGACGTCAACTTGCAAAAATGAGTATAGAATTTGTCTATAAAGTAACTTATTAAAAAAGTGAATGATGAGTAAAATAGTTTTAATAGAAAATAAATCAGAAATAGGAGCTGGAACTCGTGGTGCCAGTTTGGGAATTGATGCGGTTAAAATTGCAGCTTTGAATGCTCAAAGTAATTACTTTAAAGAGGCTAAAATCTTGAAAATAGAAAATGAAAACGACCGTTTATGGGAAGATATTGATTTTCTTTCTGCTAAAAGAATTAAAGGTGTCGTTGAAGTTTATAAACGCATAAGTGATACGGTTAGTCAAGTTTTAGAAAAAGGTAAATTTCCTATTTTGCTTTCGGGTGACCATTCTAACGCCGGCGGTACTATTGCCGGTATAAAGAAGGCTTTTCCTGATAAAAGATTAGGCGTTATCTGGATAGATGCTCACGCAGATTTACACTCACCCTACACTTCGCCTTCGGGGAATATTCACGGAATGCCATTGGCGACTGCTTTAGGTGTGGACAATAAAAAATATGCCGTTAAAGAAATCTCGGACGAGGTTAAAAAGCACTGGGATAAATTAAAATCTATTGGGGATATTCAACCTAAAATAAATCCTGAAGATTTAGTCTTGATTGCTGTACGTGATACAGAAGACCCTGAAGATTATTTTATTGCAAATAATAAGGTAAAAACGATTAGCGTTGCTAATGTGAGAAGAACCGGAACGCAAGAAATTTCGGAACAAGTACTTACTTATCTAAAAGATTGTGATATTATTTACATTTCTTTTGATGTGGATAGTATGGACTGTGATTTGGTTTCTTACGGTACGGGGACTCCTGTTCCTAATGGACTAACCGAACAGGAAGCAAGCAGTCTGATTAATCATTTATTAATTGACAAACGTGTAAAATGCTTTGAGGTGGTAGAGATTAACCCTTGTTTGGATAATCGCCAAAATAAAATGGCAGAGACAGCTTATAGGGTAATGGAAGGAGCTTCTGCTATTATTGAAAAAAGAGGATAATATCTTTACTCCAAAATGGGAGATTTTACTATAAACAACAACGATTCAACAGATAATGAATATAGAAAATGAAGTATTTGAGGTAGTTAAATCTACGTTAGAAAATTTATACAATCAGGAAATTAGCGACAATCAAATACAAATTAATAAAACCCGTAAAGATTTTGAAGGAGAGTTAACGCTGGTAGTTTTCCCATTGTTGAAAATTGCTAAGAAAAAACCGGAAGAAGTTGCCACAGAAATTGGCGATGCCCTTATTGCTCTTCCGAACTCTATTATTGAAAACTATAATGTAGTTAAAGGGTTCTTAAACTTAACCATCAATCAGCAAGTTTGGTTAGATAAATTTAGCTCTTGGGTCAACACTGAACAATTTGGTTATGCTCAAACACCAACAGGTAAAACGCTAATGGTCGAATATTCCTCTCCAAACACCAATAAGCCTTTACACTTAGGGCATTTGAGAAATAACTTCTTGGGATATTCCGTGGCTGAAATCCTAAAAGCAAATGGCAACGAAGTGATTAAAACCCAAATCATCAACGATAGGGGAATTCATATTTGTAAAAGTATGGTGGCATGGCAAAAATTCGGTAACGGAGAAACTCCACTAAGTTCAGGAATGAAAGGCGACCATTTAATCGGTAAATATTATGTTGCTTTTGACAAAACCTACAAAAAGGAAATTGAGGAACTTGTTGCCAGGGGTATGAACAAAGCAGAAGCCGAAAAATCAACTACGATTTTAGCTGAAGCTCAAGAGATGCTACAAAAATGGGAAGCCGAAGATAAAGAGGTAAGAGAACTTTGGAAAAGAATGAACGGATGGGTGTATGATGGTTTTTCAAGTACCTACGAATTGATGGGAATCGACTTTGATGCTCTTTACTACGAATCGGACACTTATCTTGTTGGTAAACAAGTTGTTTTAGAAGGATTGGAAAAAGGCATCTTTTATCAAAAAGAAGACGGCTCGGTCTGGTGCGACCTTAGCGATATGAAAATGGACGATAAATTACTCTTAAGAGCTGACGGAACTTCGGTTTATATGACGCAAGATATAGGTACTGCCCTACTTCGTTATAAAGATTATCTGAATTTATCAGGTTTGATTTACACCGTTGGAAACGAGCAAAATCATCATTTTAAGGTATTGTTTGCTATTTTAAAGAAATTAGGATATGCTTGGGCAGACGGTTGTTATCACCTTTCCTACGGAATGGTGGATTTACCATCGGGAAAAATGAAATCGAGAGAAGGGACGGTTGTCGATGCAGATGATTTGATGCAAGAACTTATTGATAAAGCGAAAGAAGCTACTTTGGAAAGAGGACACTTGGGCGGAATGTCTGAGGAAGAAAAGCAAAAACTTTACAAAACCATTGGTTTAGGAGGTTTAAAATACTTTATCTTAAAGGTTGACCCTAAGAAAAGAATGCTTTTTAATCCGGCTGAATCAATTGAATTAACGGGGAATACAGCCCCCTTTATTCAATATACTTATGCTCGTACGCAGTCCATTTTACGTTCTTCTGAAAATGTGGACTATACAAACGTTCCAACTCATATTGATATCGAACCTATTGAGAAAGAAATTGTTCAGTTGATTGGTGAGTTTCCTGCAACAATTAAGGAAGCAGGCGAGAATTACAGTCCTGCCGTTTTGGCGAACTATGCTTATGAACTAGCTAAGACTTACAATTCTTTTTATCAATCTATTTCGATTTTTAAAGAGGAAAATGGAGACAAAAAACGTTTTAGAATTGCACTGACCTATCTAACGGGTAATGTGCTCAAAAATGCTGTGAAATTACTTGGAATTGATGTTCCTGAACGGATGTAGGTAATAATAATTATAAGCATAATAAAAATTTATCAGATGAATTATAATGAAATTTCAGAATTTGTAGACATAAGATACCTAATAACTTATGTAAACTCAAAAACAGAAATAAGATTCAAAAACTCAAAACCCATATTTGGTTACTTCGACAAACAAAATCAAGAACAACGAAAACTAAATCAATGGAGTTTTATTGTTGTACCACAGGAAAATAACTCAAAAAGAGTTACAATAATAAATGGTGATGATATTGAATCAATTCACTTGCTTATTATTGATACCATATAACATGAGGAATCTAAAATTAATATTTACATTATCATTAATTTGTTGTTCAGCAATTGGTTTTAGTCAAATCGGACATCTTGTTGAAAATAAAGCATTGAAATTTTCTATCGCACAAGAAAAAGATACAATAGAATTTATAATAGTTGACACTCTTTTAGAAGAAAGAAAACCGATATTTCTTTGGTGTCAAGGTTCATTGCCTGTACCTCTTTTTTGTGAAATTGAAAACTATGGTAATTATTTTTTTGGTGGTGGTGTATCAAATTTTGACTATACACAAATCGTCAAAGATTATCATTTGGTTATTATTTCTATGCCTAAAACACCAATTATAGCGAAAAAAGAAAATTTAAACAACAACTACCAATATATACCAAATCCTAATGAACCACAAACTTTTTCAAGTGAATATATAAAAGCTGATTATTTAGATAATTATGTTAAAAGAGCAGAATCAGTATTAAACTATCTAAAAAAACAAAAATGGATAAGTAATAAAAAACTTGTAGTTGCTGGACATTCTCAAGGGACAAAAGTTGCTACTAAAATAGCCGTTATTGACAGTAACGTCACTCATTTGGGACTTTTTGCCGCAAATCCTATGGGTAGGGTTGACCAATATATTCGTGAAGCAAGATTGAATGCTCAATTAGGTAAAATAACTTGGGTTGAAGCAGATTCAATTATAAATAGCCAATATGATTT
>JALWSJ010000199.1 GCA_026993705.1 Flavobacteriales bacterium | reverse complement strand
ATCTTAACCAAGGTGTGAAAATTTTTCTTTTCCCCCACAATTCCTAAAGTAAAAAGAAAGGGCTGCCTTGGGTCAACAATAAACTCAGGGCGTTTTGCTTTTTGTGAGGTTTCTACCGCTACACCGTTGTAGATTACTTTTTGAATAAGAGTAGGGGAGAGGTTTAAATTTTCGTTCGCAACTTTTTGAGTGAATTTGGAGATAAAAACGACAGCATCAGCTCTGTTGATCAGTTTCTGTAATTTTTGTAGATGTTTTTTTTGTTTTAATCCCTTGTATTTATCCAAAAAATTCAAATCGTGAATCGTTACAACCAGTTTATAGTCATTTTGTTTTGGAAAATAAACGGCTTCTTGATGCATTGAGTGCAAAATGTGCGTATCTACATTTACTCCGGTAAATTTATGAATGTTTCGATAGAAGATTTTTTCATTCCCGGGAAATAGATTAGCAGAAGATTTAGGAAGATATAAGCAAAGTTCATTAGGTGGCAATTTTTGAGCAATAGCCTTACTTAAATGAAAGCAAAATTTACCCAAACCACTATTGGGCTTTTTTAATTTTTCTAAATCTAAACATACTTTCGGCATAACGTGCTAAAGGTAAAAGAATTAAAAGAGTTGATGAAATTTTTATTCAACTTCTTTGAAAGAGAGGTGTCAAAACAGAAAAGGTTTTTGTATTTTTGCTGTACGGTTTTTTTGTTTGCGGAAATATTTTTGCAAAAATGTAACCTATTTTGAAAGGAAGCGTATTAGCCCTTCCATTTTGAATTAAGGAGTAATAAATAGAAAGTAAAATTGGAAGAAATAAACAAACATATTTACCACTTGTTGTTTTTACACGATTGTGTAATTATTCCCGGTATGGGAGGTTTTGTCGGTCAGTATCAATCTTCTGATTTGCACGAAGCTACCCGCATTTTTATTCCGCCGGTAAAAACAATTTCTTTCAACAAACATCTGATAAATGACGATGGGCTTTTGATTCACGAACTTGCATCAAAGCAGGGATTGGATTATGCCAAGGCTTCCGAACTAGTTACTCAATATGTTGAGAATTTAAAGAGAGAGTTAGCCGAAAAACACAGAGTAGAGTTAGAAAAAATAGGAACGCTTTATACGGAAAAGGGGATACTTAAATTTATACCTTCCGATACTAATTTTTCCATACAACACATAGGTTTACCTGTTGTAAAGGCAGTAAAAATAGAGAAGACAAAAGTAGAGCAAACACCTGTAGTTCCTATTCAACAAGAAAAATTTGATAAGGTCGAAGAAAAACCAATTGTGGAACTTCATTCTACCCTCGAAAAAAACAATAAAAATTGGTGGTGGGCGGTAGCCGTATTGATACCAATTTTGTTTTATTCTGCTTGGGTACCAATGAAAACAGGTTTGTTTACCAATCCGCAAAATTTTCATTATTCGGATTTAAACCCGTTTACCTATCAGAAAGTTAAGCAATATAAACCATTGGAGTTGGAGAAAACAGAAACGGTTGAATGGCTAAAAGGTAACACATATAGCAATACGGAAGTCGAACGAGTAGATTTAGATCAGAATACTTACCTCTATGTCGGTGCGGTTGAACCTGTTCATCATGAAGCCGATACCACTTATGTCAAATTATCGCAACCCAAAAAAGAAAGCAGGAAGAACAGCGGAGCGTATCATTTAATAGGTGGCTGTTTCAGTAAAAAAGAAAACGCCAATAATTTCATAGAAAAAATGAAAAGTTTGGGCTATAATGCCAAGATAATTGATACGCACAAAGGGCTATTCAGAGTTTCCGTAGGCGATTTCTTTAAGCGTAAAAAAGCCAAAGAAATAAAACAAAAACTGAAAGAAGAACAAGATATTAGTTCGTGGATATTGAAAAAGTAGAGGATTAGATATATAGAAAGTATTTAAAAGCATCTGTTTACAGGTGCTTTTTTTTTATTTGTAAGTTTTTTATTTTCAGTAGTTTAAAAAATAACTGTAAATTTTATTAAAAAAGTCTGTAAGGTTTTTTCTCATTGTGCAACCAACAGGTAAACCAGTTCAATATTTAAATGGTTTAAACACATACAATATGAAAAAAGGAAAAATCATCGGGCTTATAGTCTTAGCAGGAATCATCATAGGAGGAGGAATTTTTAGTTATATGTGGTTTATGCCACACCGCGATGTACAAGCCTCGCCTATCGATATAGAAATTACTTCCGACAAATTGGTACAGGAGTATTTAGACGATGCCGAAAAAGCCAACGAAAAATATTTACAAGACGAAGGCGATTCAAAGATTTTGGCAGTAACAGGTACAGTATCCGGAATTGAAGAAGATATGAATCAACAAAAAGTGGTTTACCTCAAAAGTGGTACAGATGCAAAAGTCAGTTGCACGTTCACCAAGGAAACCAACCCTAATGCCGAACACCTGAAAGTAGGCGACAAGGTGAAAGTAAAAGGGGTAATCCGTGCAGGAGCATCTTATGACGAAGACTTGGAAATGTACGAAGATGTTATCATGGAAAAATGCGATGTATTGAAGTAGCAGAAATTTTTGGGTGTTCCCATTACGGCATAAAAAAGCAATTCCGTTGCACTACATAACTTTTTAACGCCGTAATGGTCGGGCTATCCGTTATATCTTTTGGGTTGCATAGGTGCAACACCCCAAAAGGATGCCACTTCTATCCCTAACACATGGTACAAAAAAAGAAAATCAAAAAAGTAAATAAATCAACAAAAAAACAAAAATTATGAAAAAGACAATTTTAGCCTTATTGGCAACAGGATTAGTAGTATTATCAGCCTTTACTACATTAAGCGGAAAATATGTAACCAAAGGAGCACATATCAGTTTCTTTTCACATACAGATGTAGAAGACATAAAAGCAGACAACTACAAAGGAGTCAGCACCATCGATTCGGAAACAGGAGTTGTTATCTTCTCAATACCGATGCAAAGCTTTGAATTTCCCAAAGCACTTATGCAAAAACATTTCAATAGTCCTAAGTTTTTAGATACCAAGCAGTATCCAAAAGCAAAATTTAAAGGAAAAATCACAAATCTAAAAGACATTAATTTTTCAAAAGATGGCGTTTACGAAGCACAAGTCGATGGAGAAATGACGATCAAAGGAGTAACCAAACCTAGCCACCAAAAAGGGACAATCGAAGTAAAAAACGGAGAGTTACACGTCAAAGCAAAAACACAAATCACTTTAGCCGATTTCGGAATTGCTTTCGAAAAAGGAAAACCGTCAACCAATATTGCCAAAACAATAGATGTTGATGTTGATGCGAAATACAAAAAGTAAAAAATATGAATTTGATAATTGAAAATAATGAACTTTTAGATGAAGTAAAGACTTTGATACAAAGTCTTACGGATGAAGAGTACAATCAACAATTATCTCTGCTGTCCGGGTCAACTCTCGGACAGCACTTTCGCCACCTGATAGAGTTTTATATCGAGATACAAAATGGATTCAAGCAAAATGAAGTCAGCTACGACAAGCGAAAAAGAGATATTCAGATTGAAACCAATAGAGCTTACGCAATTAATTCCATAGAAAAAGTACAAGCATTTTTAAATATTGTAACAGATAATACCCTCATTGATTTTATAGCGGATTACTCTACGCAAAAGAACAAGGATGAAAAAATTGCGTCTTCGCTATACAGAGAATTGGCGTATGTTTTGGAACACACTATTCATCATTTGGCAATCATCAAAATAGGATTACTTTTTTTGGGGAAAGAAGTCAGTGAAAATTTGGGCGTTGCTCCTTCAACCGTTCGATACCGAAGTAGTTTGGTAATAAAATAAAGCAGAAAATATGTGTACGGTAACATTTTATAAAGATTTAGTCGGGAATCCGGTGTTAACTTCCAATCGAGATGAGAAAATTCATCGCTATACGTTTGTGCCTGAAGTGTATAAGTTAGCACATATAAATTATATAGCCCCAAAAGACCAAAAAGCCTCGGGAACTTGGGTAGCCTTAGATGATAAGGGAACATACTATTGTTTATTAAACGGCGGTTTTAAAAAACACGTATCAAAAGGAAACTATCGCCAAAGTAGAGGACAAATTATTTTAGACGCTTTGCAGATTGATGATTTCAATACTTTTTATAGGGAGTACTCTTTCGAAAATATAGAACCTTTTACCCTAATAGTTTATCAAAATGAAACACTTTATGAATTGGTCTGGGACGGAATGCATAAAAATGTAAACATTTTAAACGCTAATGAACCTCATATATGGTCATCTGCTACCTTATACACGCAACAAGAAGTAGAACTTAAAAGGCAGCGGTTTAATGACTTATTTAAAGAGGGGATACCACCAAAAAAACAAGTTATCGAATTGCATAAATTAGATAAAAAACAAAAAGGTTTTTTATTAAAGCGAAAAGACGAAACCAAAACCGTAAGTATTTCTCAGTTACATAAACAAGGTGAGCATTTATTTTTTGATTATTGGGATTTGTTGAACAAACAGAATATACACACACAATTAAAACAACAAGAATTGATAATAGAATAAGAGATGAATCGAGAATATGCGTTAATATTAGCATGGCCGGAAACCAAATGCAAACAGGCGGGTGCCTGGTACGACGGTTTAATGGAAGCGTTAAACTTTAGCAATGGCGGGTATTATAAAGTCGGACACGCGGCCATTGTGTTAATCAATCGTTTCGGTACTCCTTATTATTTTGATTTTGGAAGGTATCATGCACCGCATGGACACGGAAGAGTTAGAGATGCACAAACCGATACCGATTTGGAATTGAAAACAATTATCCAATATGTGGACACGACACCTGTTAATATTGATGAATTAATAGATGAATTACAAAACAAAAAAGCTTGTCATGGCGATGGAAAGTTAGAGTGCTCTTTGGTTTCGATTAATTTCTGTAAAGCATTTAAAAAAGCCAAAGAGATGCAAAATCGTGTTTTTATTCCTTATGGGCCTTTTGTAAGAAAAGGAACTAATTGTTCGCGTTTTGTCAAGTCAGTAGCCAATAATGGAATAAAGTCCTTCAGACAAAAATTGATATTGAACCTTCCTCCTATGTTGACCCCAACCCCAATGTGGAATGTTTTTGCAGGTGAAAAAATAAGGAATTATGAAGAGGATAAAAATATTATTCAAGAAGAAGAAATTATCGTTGCCTAAAGTGCTTCCCGCACAGGAATTACCACGAGGATTGCCCTCACATTCCAAATGGTTATCCGGAGAAGGGGTAGGTTCTTGGTTTGTACTAAGGGAACAAAAAGATAGGTATTTGATGATTCGGTACTCTCCTGAAGGTATAGAAGAATGCAGAAGTTTATTCGGTAAGAATGCAATTTTTGATTTATCGCAAGAGTTTGTTTTAACTTATCCTTCCAATTGTAGTATTATAACTATCTTGCAAAATGGTACTAAAATTCAACTGAAAAAAGCTTTATGAAATTAGAAAAACCCGATAAAATACCGGCATTAAAGCTCAAGGATTTGGAAAATAAAGAACTTGATTTAAGTCAATACAAAGGAAAGAAAGTCTTGTTGTCTTTTTTTAGAGATGTGAATTGCCCTTATACTAATTTATGGGTGGAAGGATTAAATATGCACCGTGAATATTTTGAGCAAAACAATTTAGAAATAATTGGAGTGTTTAACTCGTCTAAGGATGAAATTGAAAATTCTCGAATTAAAGAACGTTTGTATTACCCCGTAGTTCCAGATTCCGATTTATCATTGTATAAAAAATTCGGGATAGAAGAAATAGAAGAGGGGAAACGAAAAGTAACACCGAAAGTAAAAGATATTTTAAAACTATTGGTTTCCGGAAAAATATTTATGCAAACAAAAAGCAATATTCTCCCCGCAGAATTTTTAATTGATGAAAACCAACGTGTTTATAAGGCTCACTATGGCACGAACTTTTCTGATCACATCGATAAAAAAGAAATTATCCGTTGGATAAAACCTAAAAAAATATGAAAAAAATTAAATTATTATTAATCGTTGTGGGAGTGTTCTCATTTTTTAGTTTTACTTCTCAA